>NZ_JJQY01000065.1:0-9012 GCF_000979295.1 Methanosarcina sp. 1.H.T.1A.1
ACACCTCTCTATTCGTCGGCAGCGTCAGATGTGTATAAGAGACAGTGTATATATAGTGTGAGCTATATATATAAATGGCAATCAAAGAGTATTACTTTTCTAATATTTCCGGATTTTTGATTGATTGCAGTACAGCATATTGAAAAATGAAGGCATGATATAAGGAGTATTTTATGGAGTTTACGGATTCAGCGATAACCTTTAGGCAAAAAAATATAGTAATAAAGTCTCTTCGGTATATGGAAAGACATAAAAAAATTAGTCAGTATTGCGATGAATACAAAAAAAGCTGGCCTGAATTATCCTTTGATGAGGCAAGTAACTTAATCAGGATACTCGATAAGATGTCCTGGCAGTAACTATTTTTAGCTTCTATTCTTAGCTTCTTTCAGCTCTTTCTTATTTAGTTTCAAGTTTGTTTTTGCTCCATACTGTTGCTTTAGATAATTTGAGACAGGTGATATGCCGATTGGCTCAGGGGTACGAGTCCAATACCTCGGGAGTTTGGGGAGCGGTCACAAGCAAATAAAACCCCAGACGTTTCCTTTTTCGCTGCCACTTTAAAACTCTTTAGTTTCCTCATACTCAGGGTATTCAACTTTCCCCATGAAAAGGATGCAATTTGTCCTCTTATTCTCTATGAAGAACATGAACGGATGGTCGGCTTTGAACTCCTTTGGGTTTGAGTCCATTGCGCAGCTACCCTCCATCCCAACCATTGTTGCTGCCGCTGCTTCCGTGCCTTCTTCCTGTACATCTATGAAAGCTTGATGAATCACTCTGGATATTGCTAATGGACTGTCGCTAATTCCTGATAAATTCGCCAGGTTGAGGTTGAATGCATCCACAACGCCCATTTCAAAGAGGGAATCGGAAAGCTCGGTTTTAGTCTCAAACTTAAATTTCGGAATCGAGGTTTCCACTTCCCCAGTAAATTTCATGTCGTTTTTAAGTTTGGTATAGTCATTAACCGTGAATTCTGTTTCAAACTTTTCGATATTGTTGCTTTTAGGAAGCACGATGTACATGGATAAATCGTTGCCTTTATAAGGCAACTCTATGATTTTTGCCATTGAGTTTTCCCCATAATTAAAACTTTCAGACATGTACATCATGTCTACAGGGATTTCGTCTCCTTTTGACGGATAAAAAGTTTTTTTGTCAGTCAGTTCCTTATCAAATTCATACACCCACTTTCCATTGAAGTAAATCGCATTAGTGATAATTACCCGCGTATCAGACGTTATTGAATCTTCAGGAACCAGGTCTTTTATTTTGTTATTAGTCCTGGCTTCTACCCATTCATTGATGGTATCTCTGGAAGCATCCGGTTTTCCCACAAAATCGAGATTTGTCACTTCACCGTCATAGTAGTTTTTTACGTTGAAAACATAAGCTTCTTTTATGGGATATCCTTCCTGTACCCAGAGCGCATTTGCAGTTTGAAGCACATAATCATTATTTCCTGAATTTATTCCGTCATCCATTTCTTTCAAACCCACTCTTAAAACTGTTTTATTGGTGGGGAAATAAAATCCATTTGAGATCTGTTCCTTCGTGGTGTTTTCCGCCCCTTCATAACAGATTGCCATGGCAGCAGATATGCTGTGCGGCGAAAAAAAGATGTTTTCATACTTCTCATTTTCCAGTTGCGTCAACTGTGAATACATATCAAAAGCAAAAGCATTGTTTGCAGCTGCAATATCATAGTCTTTAACTGAGTCCGCATTTATTGTATTTTCCTGAATTACAGCTGTATCTTCAACGCAGCCTGTGCACAGCAACATTAGAGTAAATACGAGAACATTAATTTTCATTCTGGCCATGTATTTATAATATTTGGGGACAGTGTACTAAAATTTATTTATATATTAGCCGGGAAATGCCTGTTCTCTCTAAATAAAGTAAGATGTATATTCCAAAAATAGAAGCAGCCTTTTTTTCAACCTTTTTGATTGCTTTCTGAGCACCTGGATTTTCAACAACCGCTTAATGTACCGGCAAGTACACGGGCAATGCGTGCTTGTGGTTAATTATTATTATGTTATAGACAGATCATACTGAGTTCTCTAAAGCTTCCAACGAAGTATTTATCTGTTATTATATTTATTCCAGTACAGGCATTACATTTACTGATATCACTTTATTCTGGAACTAACCTTACAGAGAAGAATATAACATTTCGTAAATGAAGGATGAAACAATGCGGCAACAGGATGCAATAATGAGGCAACTGGCACAGAAAGTAACAGATTTTATCGAACCAGTAGTTCCATATATGGTCATTGGCTCTAAAAGAGCGGCTGAAGAAGCTGGCAATAAGGTGGGGCCTGCTGTCTGGGAGCTTAAGAAAAAACTGTGGGAAAAACTGTTTTCGAGAGACAGGCCGGAGTTGAAGGAAGCCGCAGGAGATCT
Source organism: Methanosarcina sp. 1.H.T.1A.1 (assembly GCF_000979295.1). Taxonomy (NCBI): domain Archaea; kingdom Methanobacteriati; phylum Methanobacteriota; class Methanomicrobia; order Methanosarcinales; family Methanosarcinaceae; genus Methanosarcina; species Methanosarcina sp. 1.H.T.1A.1. The sequence goes on from NZ_JJQY01000065.1 coordinate 2,416, forward strand.
GGTTATTGCACCCGCCGACCCGGAGGTAAAGCAGGTTTTAATCCGGGCAATTATAAACTCGTTTGAAAAGGACCCTGATTTAGCTAAAGAAATTTCCTCTTTTATGGAAGATGAGATTATACAGAGAATGCTTCTCGAACAGAGGATGAGGGCTGAAGATGGTTCGGTCAAGCTTATAAAACAAAATTCAAGTGAGAAAACCAGAGTGCTTGAAGAATTTAATAAGCTGCTTGAAGAATTCACCGCAAAAAACAATACTGTCAGTACTGCTTATGATTTAGAGCAGTTAGAAGCCGGGCAGGGAAAAGAAGAAACTATGGAAAAAGCCCTTGACTTTGCCTCTAAGATTCAATATGGAGATTTAAGGTCCCAGGCCCTTTCCCTGATTGTTCCGTATCTGAAGGGGCCAGAAAAGGTAAAACTCATTGAAAAAACCCTTTACTCTACTTCCAATATTCAGGATGAAGACGAAAGAGCCAGGGTCCTTTCTTCGCTTGTCCCTCACCTGAAGAGGCAGGGAAAAGAAGAAATTATTGAAGATATCCTTGATTTCTCTCCCCACATTCAATATGGGGATGCAAAATTCCAGATCCTTTCCTTGCTTATTCCGCACCTTGAAGGGTCAAATAATGAAGTAATCCTGGAAAAAGCCCTTGAAATGGCAGCCGGGATTCAATCCGAATTTCTGAGAGTACAGGCTCTTTCTTTGCTGATCCCACACCTGAAAGGGCAAAGAAAAGGGGAAATCATAGAAGAAGCCCTTGAATTGGCTTCCAACCTTAAAGATAAAGACATGAGGCCCCAGGCCCTTTCATTTATTATTCTGTATCTGGATGAAACAAGGAAAAAAGAAATTTTTGAAAAAGCCCTTGAGATGGCAACCGGGATTAAATCCGAGTCTCGGAGGGCTCAGGCGCTTTTTTCGCTTGTTCCGTATATTGGTGGGTCAGAAAAATAAGACGTTATGTGTCCTCTGCGCCCGCGTCTTTGATGTGCAGATTCAAAGCCAGGATGTAGAGGCTGACGACCAGCACCCAGGCCGGAAAGATCAGCGTCACCCAGAAATTGAGGCCGATGCTCACCAGCAAGATAAGTGCCAGCGAATAGGTTAAAAAGGACAGCCAGCGTGGCATGATGCGGGTGCGAACCGAGATGGTGCCCAATGAGATCATGAATACGCCTGCCATGCGAATGGCATAGACATTGGTGATGTTAAATATCACCTCCCGACTAAAGGTGTATACGCCGCTGATAATCAGCAAGTCCTGTTCGAGGGTATAGCTGGTCAGGAGCCCGCCGGCCAATGCCGCTGAGACAAAGGTCATGGCCAGGTACAGCAGGCCGCTGCCAAAGAACACGCTCGAAAAGAAACGGTCTTCCAACTGTCCCATGCGGTCGCGCACCACACCGATGAACCACAGGAAGGCGATCCCGGAGATGGGCACCAGACTCAGGCCCAGGGCTACGGTCTTTGCCTGCTCCTCCAGCCAGAAGTCGCCGTTGGCCGGATCGGGTGGGATAGAGAGTCGGATGAGCACATTGGCGGTGATGTTCAGCACGGCAAAGAGGATACCGGCGACGGCCGCAGCACGTGGCGTCTTGAGCCGCAGGTCATTCAAGGGACGTACTTCTTCGTTCATGATCTGTCTCCCAAAAGCTGTAGTGTCTCATCAACGGTGATTTGATAGGTAGAGACAGGTCTTGTGCCTACCCAAATTGGGCGACTACAAGGGTTCGTCCCTACATTTTATCCCTCAAATTAACCTTGACACGCCAGTAGTAGGCTGTGTCACTGCGCTGGAACCTCTTCAACTTCACCGAGTGTGAAGGACACAATTTCCCATGATATTATTCCCCATTCGTTTAGAGGTCTGAACACGTGGTCCATATGCCCCAATTTATATAAACCCTTTAATAAAAAGGATGTTATAATATATATATATTGAATACTTGTTTACCTTCTGTGAATGTTGTTTTTGCTTTGAATGTCGTGTCTTCTTTTGAGCATAAATTCAATTTTTGAAGAGGTGTTTCGGTGGGAACTAAACCTCTACAAAAAGATACAATTCGACGGTCGTTAGCTTCCAGTCTTAAAGACAAAGACATGAGGCTCCAGGCTCTATCCTCGCTTGTGCCACATCTTGATGGGGCTATGGATCTACCAAATTTATTGAATGATGTTGATTTGTTACCAGAATGATGTTTAAGGCTGCTTCTGAGGACTAAACAACTTTGGATTGTTTTAGTTTTTCGGGTACCGGGCTCTCTCCGGCCTCAAAGCAAAACCGACAGCTTTTCCCGAAAGGGAGAAAAAGAAGGTTTTTAAATCCAAAACCACAACAGTTTTTCTTTTCCTCTACTTCTTTTTCCTCTCCGGGAAAATCGAAGCCGAAGTAATTGATGGGGAAATCTGCCGCTTCGGCCCCGTCAGCGTAACGCTGCTTGAGGATATGGGAGGAAAAGGGCAGGTTGGAAGAGTTTTGGAAATTTATTATAAGTTTGCAGGGTAAGTTCTAAAGCGCCGGGTTAAGGTTTTTCACTTTTTACATAAGGGCACTCTTTTTACAATAGTATCTTTAACACATCATCACCTTTAATATATTATCAGTTTTTAATACATCATACATCATTTCAAATTAATTATTTTCAGATTAATAATCCAGGGTGAGTGTTATACATGAAAGAATCTGTTAGAAAACTTGGCCTCATAGGGGCTGGCCTGTGGGCAATGACCGAAGAAAAAGTAAATGAGCTTGTAAAAGACCTGGTCGACACAGGAGATATCAGCAAGGAAGAAGGCAAAAAAGTTGTTCAGGACCTGGTTGAAGAAAGCAGGAAACAGAGGGTTGACCTCGAAAAGAAAATATCTGAAAAGATTCAGGATGCTACCTCAAAGGCAGATTTCTTTACCAAAAAAGATATGCGTGAGCTAGAATCAAGGTTAGAGATTCTGGAGGGCGAAGTCCAGAAAATGAAAAATAAAGAAAAGATGTTCTTCAAATGAGATCATCTTTTTCTGGTTAATATTGGCTGTATTTTTTCCTGCTTTATCTTGCTGGTTCTGTTTTGCAGGAGGAATTATTCTTACAGCTCTTTTATTCTTACAGCTTTTTTATTCTTACAGATCTTCAATATCTATTTCGTCCTCAAGGCTTGAATTTTCGAGCAGATTCTCAAGTTCTGTAATGTTTTCTTCAAATTCCTGAATTTCTGCTTCGGTAAGTTCCTGTTCAGCTGAAGTATTTTCTTCTGCTCCGGGAATATTTGGGGCTATACCTGCTTCTTCCGCTTTAGATGTATCGTTTCCGATGCAACCGGACCCTGCAAGCCAGAAAATTAAAATTGAAAGCATAAGCACATGTATGAATTTTACCATTTTTTGCCCCCTTAATTCTCCAGTCCGTCCTCAGAGGAATTTTCGGATTCGTTCCCTGAGCTACTATTGGTTTCTCCAGAGGTCTCTGTATCAGTAAATTCAGTTCCCACGGTATTTCGGGTTCTTATTCTGTTACTCTCTTCAATTCTATGCTGCTCCAGCTCACCGAAGATTTCTTTCAGGATCTGGTTTGCCTCTTTTATCTCCTTGAGAGCACTTTGCTGATAATTGTCTGCTTTTTGCAGTTCTTCCTGAGTGGCGTTTTCTTTATTGTAGATCTTTTTTGCTGCCTCATTATTTTCCCTGGCTGAGTCCATCAGGGCATTGTAATTGGCAAGCTTTGCCTCAAGTTCAGTTGTATTAACACCGGTTTTGTTCAGGCTTTCGATCTCATTTTCAAGTTTTAGAGAAACTGCTTCGGATTTGTTTACAAATTTATCCAGACTCTCGCAGGCAGTCTGCCCGGTTTCCACTGCGGTCCGATTTCTAACATTGTTCCAGACGCCGCGTACCGATTCTGTTGCATTTGCAAAGTCTTCAAGATCTTCGGCTTTTCCAATAGCCTTCTTTTCTTCCTGCAGCTGGATTATCCTGTCTTCTATAACAGCAATTCTGGCTTTCGTACCATCGCCGTTTGACTGCTTAAGGTTGTACTGAACTTTTTCAAGATGAGCTATCATATAATCTATACTCGAGTTCAGATATTCCCTTGTGATTTCCAGTTCTTCTTTATTGTAGTTTCCTGACCTGAGCTGTTTTCGGATCGCAAGGAAATTTTTCTTTGAGCTTTGATAGTTATTTTTATGGACCTTGAGCTGTTCTTTTAACTGTGTCCGTTCATGAGCTTCTTCTCGCAGTTGTTCTCGTTCCAGAGTCCTATTCTCGGTTTGATTTCTGGCTGGAATTTTTTCCTTGATCAATTCCTGTTTCTGGAGAGTTTCAAGCGTCTTTTCATTCTTAGCATCATTACTTGCCCCTGCTCTATTCTTAGCATCATTACTTGCCCCAGCTCCATTCCCGGCAAGAGCCGCTGTCGATAGGATACTAAATACGATAAGTATGACAGTTAGACAAGATGCATAGCGTATTACTTTACCAAATTTGCCCATATGACTTCCTCCCTTTAAATTATTCAATTGTTACCTTATTTGGAGGGGGGAATATATAAGTATACTTTTCGTAAAAGAGATCATTAATTGGCAATTGTATTATCTAAAGCTTTATGAGTTTTATATTTGCTAAATAATGCTTTAAAATCCTTTATATCTTCTTAATTATAAACAATTAACGTAAAGGTTTTATACTAATATCCAATTTTCTCATTGACTATAAGTAAAAAATCTAATTAAGTTTTTCTGTTTTATCTTTTTTTCTTTTGTTTTGAAAATTTATTTACAGCATCAGGCACTAAATCGAATATTCATGCAGTATAAGTTCGTCCCTCATATTTCTCATATAAATTATGAAGTTTTCGGGCAGTTTATGTCAGATATGGCTGAAAAATTAAATGAAGATGGTCAGTGAGCTAAGCAAAAAGATCGAGCAAAAGATGAGTGAAACCGGATGAAACTTACAAAGAAAAACTGAATGAAAAAAACTGAATGAAAAAAACTGAATGAAAAAAACTGAATGAAAGAAACTGAATGAAAGAAACTGAATGAAAAAAACTGAATGAAAGAAACTGAATGAAAAAAACTGAATGAAAAAACGGGATCAATGATACTAATCCTTGAAAAGACGATTTTGAGAAAACGAGAGTAAGAAAAGATATTTTTCAGGTGAGGGCCATCTTTCAATCGAACTTACTCTTATTTTACTTCTTATTCTATTTTCATTTATTATTCTGTTTTCTTCCATCTCACCGTTTTCAGCTACTTTCACGTTTCTTCACTTTAGACTTAAAGTTCTTCAATTACTATTTCTTCCTCAAGGCTTGCATTTTCTAGCAGGTTCTCGAGTTCGGCCATATCAGAGTCAAGTTCCTGTATCTCAGCCTGGGAAAGTCCCATTTCCGAATCTTCTGATATCCCATTCCCTGCCTCGGCAACATTCGGGGCTGTTTCCTCCACTACAGTTGCATCGTTTCCGACGCAACCGGATCCTGCAAGCCAGACAATTAAAGCTGACAGTACAAGCAGGTGAGCGAATTTGACCATTTTCTGCCTCCTTAATTCTCCAATCTATCCTCTGAGAAGTTTTCGGTTCTGTTCCCTGAGCCAATGTTTATTCTCCTTTCGGAGAGGCTTTGTCCCGTTTACAGGAGTGCCGCTTATACAGATAAATTCTTATTAGTATTGTTTATACTTGTGGTATTATTAAGTTTGGTTTCCAATATTGTTATCTACTCTAATATTGTTAACTTCTTCAAAGTTATATTCTTTCAGTTCGTCGAAAATTACTCTGAGTATCTGGTTTGCCTTATTAACATTATTAAGAGATTCACGCAGATAATTGTTTGCCATTTCCAGGTTTTCCCGGGTAGCGTTCTCATCTTCATAAATAGAATCTGCAGCTTCTTTTTTATCCTGAGCAGCTTTTAGATATAAATTATAACTGGTAAGCCTTGTCTCAAGGTTCGCTGTTTTAACACCAGTCTCGTTCAGGCTCTCAATTTCAATCTCAAGTTTTTTAGAGAGATTTCCGGATTTGTCAAGGAATTCCCCTATTTTATGGCTAACAGTCTGTCCTGCACCTGCCAGGCTGGTCTTCTGCGCATTATTCCATATTCCACGCACGGACCTGACCGTAACTACAAATTCTTGCTGGCTGGAAGCATTTGCAACTTCGGCCTTTTCAGCCTCAAGCAGTTTTATAGTTTCATCTATGGCAACGATTCTTTCTTCTATTCCATTGCCATTTGAGTGCTGCATGTTGGTTTTTACGTTTTCCAGGTGGACTATCATATAACTAATACTTGAGTTAAGGTAGAGTCCTGTGGCATTTACAGCTTCTTCAGAATTGGGATCAAGTTTTCCTGCTCGAATTTGATTTCTTACCTTAAGGAAGTCCCCTTTTGCTTCCCGGTATTCGTTCTTCTGTAGCTGGAGCTCTTCATGTAGCTGTTTTCTTTCAAGTTTATACGCAGAAATCTTATCTTGATCCTGTGTTCTGACTCTGTCTTGATCCTGCATATTTTCAGGATCGGAATTCTCAGCGCCGTTAGCATCCTCTATACTATCTTTTTCGTTATTTTCTGGACCTGTATTGCCATTGGCATCCTC
>NZ_JJQY01000113.1:0-8992 GCF_000979295.1 Methanosarcina sp. 1.H.T.1A.1
TCCGTCTCGTGGGCTCGGAGATGTGTATAAGAGACAGATCCTGAGCTTATGGATTACGGCCTGATCTTGATGTTCTATGAGAAAAGCCCGGGTCTTGGCGCGAAACTTATCAAAATCTCCGGCTGCAGAAAAGCCGGGCAATTCAACATTGGTTTCACTGCCCATTTCGTCTTCGAAATCGGTGTAAATAGGCTTTCTGCGGTGTTTTTCTATAAGTTTTACCAGGTCACGGAGACGCCGTCTAAGCGTTTCCAGCATGGGAGTTGTAACATTTTCCCACCATTCATCGGTCTGCACATCCAGAATCAGAGCCATCTGGTCGCGTACCATCGGGATGGCTGATTTTTCTTCAAGGAGGCCGGCAATATCTCGGACCTGATTGCGAAGGCGCTCAAAGGCGGGTTCGGCACGCAGTAAAGCCAGCTGCAGGTTCAGGACAAGGAGGTCAAAACGCTTTGCTTCTTCGGCTTCCGGCTGCAACTGCGAGGGCAGACCTGCGACTTCGTGGGTAAGCTCGGAGAGGTCTTCACCGGACAGCTTTAACCAGGCTTCGGACCTTGAGTATTTCTCGACCAGCCGCCGTTTGGGACGCACGACGAAATTGTCCAGATTCATCGAGGCAATTTCACTGTTCAGCATTTTGGCAATCGAGTAGCGGACTTCAGTTTCTGTTTTTGGTTCACCGTATATTTCCGATTTATCGGCACAGGCTCCGTTATCGTTGTCAGCCAGTTTCCTGTCCAGCTCGGAGAGTAATTCAAGCCGTGATTTGAACAGGCGCGTGCCAAGCGAATCTCCCAGTGAGCCATCAGTGGTTTCCGGGTTCTGGCTGAAGAATTCCAGATTCTGGCAGTAATCAAAAAGAAAGAAAAACTGTTTGTCCTTTCCCGGCTCAAAAAGGTCAGGACAGAGCCTTGTTCCGCGTCCGACCATCTGCCAGAACTTTGTCCTGGAGCGCACCAGTTTGAAGAAAACCAGGTTAACGACTTCCGGCACATCGATCCCGGTGTCGAGCATGTCTACCGAGATTGCAATATGCGGGGCTTTTTCTTTGATAGAGAAGTTGTCTATCAGGCTCTGGGCGTATTCGGTCTTGAAAGTGATAACACGGGCGAATTCACCCTTGAAATGCGGATAGTTGGCATTGAACCGTTCGGCAACATACTCTGCATGAGCCTGGTTTTTGGCAAAGAGGATAGTCTTGCCAAGGCGGTCACCGCCAGCGACTTTCAGGCCCCGCTCCATCATGTGGGCAAGCACTTTGTCCACGGTGTCCTTGTTAAACAGCCATTTGTTGACGGCTTCGGCTTCTACCCGGTCAGGGATTTCGCCGTCCTCGTCCCATTCTAGCTCATCCCACTGTTCCTTATCCTCATAGGAGAGTTCGTCGTAATTGATCCCCTGGCGCTGGAACTTCAGGGGCACTGAAACCGCTTGTGGAGGGACCAGAAAACCGTCTTTTACAGCTTCTTCCAGATGATAAGCGTCGGTGGGAACACCGGTTTCAAGGTCAAAGAGGCTGTAGGTGTTGCGTTCAATTTCGTTTTTGGGTGTTGCTGTAAGGCCCACAAGCAGTGAATCAAAGTAGTCGAAAATTGCTTTGTATTTCTTGAAGACTGAGCGGTGCGCTTCATCAATAATCACAAGGTCGAAATGCCCAACTCCAAAGCGGCGCTGTCCGTTGCTCATCTCTTCTATCTGTTTCATCATCGTCGGATAGGTAGAAACGAACACTCGCCCCTCTGTGTCCTTTTCCGTGACAAGGTTCACAGGTGCAGAGTCGGGCATGTGCTTTTTGAAGGCGTTTACCGCCTGGTTGACCAGAGCCACCCTGTCGGCCAGGAAAAGCACGCGTTTGACCCAGTTGCAGCGCATGAGGAGGTCGCAGAGTGCAATCACTGTACGGGTCTTGCCGGCGCCTGTTGCCATTACTACCAGAGCTTTTCGGTCATAGTCCTGTTCAAAAGCTTCTCCAATGCGGCGGATGGCTCGGGTCTGATAGTAGCGTTCGACGATGGAGGAATTAATTTCTGCTTCGGAGAGAGGCCTGCGGCTGCTGCGCCGCTGGATTAGCAGTTCAAGTTCAGGTTTTTTATAGAAGCCCTGCACTTGCCTCGGGGGATAGCTTGAATCGTCCCAGATCCAGGTTTCATACCCATTTGAGTAGAAGATCACCGGTCTTTGCCCGAACTGATTTTCGAGGCAGTTGGCATAGAGTTTTGCCTGCTGCTGGCCGACCCGCGGGTCTCTTGTGGTGCGTTTTGCTTCCACGAGGGCAAGGGGCTTTCCGTCGTCTCCCCAGAGCACGTAGTCTACATAACCGATCCCTTTTTCGTTCGGCATGCCCGAGACTTCAAATTCCCTGTCCTGAGCTTTGTCAAGGGGCCAGCCGGCTTCTTTTAGCAGTATGTCAATCAGGCTTTTTCGGGTCTCGGCTTCGGAATAGTCGTGGGTGTCCGGCAGCAGGGCTGCAGCTTCTTTTGCTTTTGCAACCTCGGCCCGCAGGCGTTTGAGTTCTTCGTCCATTGCGGATTTGTCGGCGAGAATCAGAGAGAGTTTTTCGTCCTTTTCCCGGAGGCTTGCTTCCAGCTTCTGGAGCTGTTCTATCGTCTGCTTCGGGACGGTTGTTTTTGGCAGATCTTCAGGGTTGAAACTCAGCCCCGGTTCAGGTTTTTCTTTTCGGGCATAGGTGCGGGCAAGCCAGTAGCTGATGTGGAAAAGCTCGCTCACGGCTGTTAATGAATCATGCAGCAGAACTGTGCTGTTGCTGTGCACAGCCTGATTTCCAAGCCGGATAATGACCCGGGCTTTGTTGAAGATTGCCTCTCCTGCAGCTTTCTTGAATGTGGGCTCATGGATAAGGGCACTCAAATTTTCCTGATAAGGCAGGAGCAGTGTATAATCGTGCTTATACATCCACTGCACAACCAGTTCCAGAGCCCTGCGAGCATAAAAGCAGGCAGTGCGAGGGTCGGGATAGACTGCATTTGAGGCTTTTTCGGCTGCCTCATACAGAGAAGGCCATTCGGCTTCGAGAAAGGCAAAATTGGTCATTAGTATCCTCCGTTCCCCATTTGCCTCTCGAAGGATTGTCTTACAAGGCCTATCACATAGGGTAGCTCGTCTATCGATGCCAAGCTGATTTCTACGTCACCATTACCCCAACGTCCTATGTTTGAAACATCTTTGCAGAGCCCTTTTGGATCGTTGATATCAGAGAAAGACATATTGAGAGACAAACGTAGCCGTTTAGCTTGTGGAACTACATCCACAAAGTTGGTCTCAGCCTTGTAGGCAACGTAAAGCTTGAGAAAATCCTCGGTTACACAGGGATCGAGAGCTAACACTTCCTTGCGGAAAGCCTCGAACAGCTCATGCATGACGCCCTTGTGCAGGTATGGATGGTCTTCAATGGTGTAACCCGAGGTCTCCGCCTTTGGCTTGTACGCCTCCAAGATATCGTTTTCCAGCTTTGGTACTGCCCATACTTCAAGAGCTATACCTTTCAGCCTGCTCGCCCTTTCTTTGATAGCGTCTTCGTTCCATTGATCTAGCAGACCAAGCCCGTTATTGAGTTTTAGGGGACTTTCCTTGAAGCCGCCATGCATGTCACGTTTCTCTGCAAAAGAACGGTCGCTATACTCTGAGTTGTAGCCAGTGAGTGTGAGATTACCAAGGGTATGCAGCCACGTCTCTCGAATCCTCTCCCATTCTAGGCCGAGTTCCGTCTTCCAGGTGGTAGAGGGGGTTTCGTTCTGCGGCATGATATGCTCAATAGTGTATTCATCTACCTGCACGCGTTCTTTACGCCCGTGGTTTTCCAACCGTCTGAGCAAATAACTGCGGCTTCGGAAGTTATAGAGGTCACGGGTTTGCAATTCGCGCCTGAACTCTTCGTCACTGGGAAAGCGGCGATAAGAAGGTAACAGAAGAAGATTTGCCTGGATGCTTTCGAGGTAACGATCCTTTTTGAGGTCTCTGGAAAAGGTTGCAAAGGTCTTGTTCAGAGAATTTGTTGGGATGGAGCAGATAGCACGCCGGAAAACGTAGGCCTCCACAAGTCTCACAGCCGTAACAAAATCCTCTTTTGAGAGCATCCCGGTGGCATAGTCACGATACATTTCCAGGAGTAATGGATAAGCCACATCTACCCTCAGCTCGCGTAAGTCATGGAAAGCCAGTTTCATATCAATATCAGTCTCTTTTCCCAATGCCATAGCACAGAAGTAACGTGAAAAGGTTCGAATGTCGGCTACCAGCGCTTCCATTCCGATATGTGCCGTCTTTGGGGAACGGGCATGATCCTTGAACGCCTCATACACTTCACCAACCCTGGGTATATCTCCGGTTTTAACAGTCAGATAGTGGCGCATGAAACCGTCGAAGTGAACGCTGTAGGCTTCCTGCCCGAAGTCCACCTCCATTGGCCGCCAGAACTGCTCGTAGAGCCTTGTCTGCAACTGCGGTTCCAGTCCCATCAGAATGAAGTTGCGGATCAGGTCTGCCTGGCTAAGTTCTTTGCCTGTAGAGTTCATGCTTTCAAAAATAAGCTGTGGGTTGTCCTGATCGCGGTTGAGTGCAATATCCACCACTACAAGCTTGGCCAGCCCTCTACACAGGAGCGTGAGATTGTCTTTATACCCAGCAATCCATGATTCAAAAAGCTTGAAGTTATCCATCACCCGCAGGGAATATTCTTTGGGTTGCTCACTGCTGCCGACAATAGAGATGAGCGAGTCTTTATCCGTCTGCGACAGGATAAGCTTGTAGTGCCTTTCTCCTTCTTCTTCCGGGTTGAGCAGATAATAATTGCGCAGTTTGCGCGGAGAAAAACCATCCAGAGGCTCACGTTTTTCTTCATCTAATTGGTCAAGCGCTCTCGAAAGGGCAGCTATTAGCAGAGTTACTGTGGTCAGACGCTGCTGACCGTCGATCACAAGCAGAGGGGACTGGCTGGATACCTGATAGATCCCTTTTTCAATGTAGACGATAGAGCCGACGAAATGGGCTGATATTTCGTCGTTACTGCCTGTACGCAGGATATCATCCCACAACTGCCGACACTCTTTCTCAGTCCATGAATATGTGCGCTGGTAAATAGGAATCACAAATTGGGGGGATTTTTTGAGAAAATCGAGTAATTTAGCTTCAGTAGCTTTCACAAAAATCAGTCTCCTTTTAGTCTGTTATATCGTTACCAGTTCCGCATTCTCCAAGCAATTGCATAAGTGCTTCAATTTGACCTTTTGAGAATGGCGGAACAGCATTCGTCTTATAGTTCACCCCTGAAAGCCTGGTACTGTAGAGAGGCAAAAAGCTCATCCAGTTCTGCCAGCGAGGCTTCGTGCGTTGTTTTTAGTTTCCCTACGGCGGAGACGCGAAGAGCGAATATTTGTTGTTTCTCAATAGGTGGTACAATGACATTTATGTCCTTAATTTGATCAAACTCTAAATTATCAGCTGTAACTGATCTGACGCGATTTAACAAGTCTCTCTGGTAAATCTTAAAAAAATAAAGCATAAAGTAAGAATTTGTAAATTTATTGTCAAAAAAGAAACCTTTCATATCTTGGTTCATTGTAACTTCACAAATGTTTATAGCTACAGGGAGTTTCTTTTTTAGAATTCCACTCCTAATTACCATGAGCAAACAATTTGGAGGTATAAGTTTGGTTGAACTCTCTTCAACAGCTTGGGCTGAAATATGATCAATACTGTCTTGGATGAAATCCCGTTTCATATCTTTTGGTGTAACCCAAGGAATACTTCCTTCATAGTATTCCGGCTTAGATTTAGAAGGAGTACCACCTCCAAAGATTTTCGCACATAATTTTTCGAGTTTTTTAGTGTTCCAACCCATTGGATTGTTGACAGGATCTCCAAACATGTCAATAAATATGGATTGAACAAGTTCATCAAGCTGGGCGAGGGCAGCTCGGCGTTTTGCTCGAAGAGCCTCCGCACGGTCCAGAATATCTGCAATTCTCTTTTGCTCTTCCAAAGGTGGTAAAACCACCTCAGACTGCTTTAAGTATTTGAAATGACGGCTATATCCTGCGTCCGTTATGTGTAACTGACGAAGGTAATAGTAAAGGTATTTTACTTCTGCCTCTACTTTTGGTCGTAGGACTTTCACCCCATCTGCTCCCATGCAGAATGGAAAATCTACGTATTTGAAGCAACGTGTATGATCCCCAAATATAATTACTGGAAGATCTGCATGACAAAGTCTCTTTTCTTCATTTGCATATCCAGAGATCAGCTCTTTTCCTTGATCTACAATTGCAAATTGTCCTTCTGGAAGGAACTCTCCTTGAGGTGTTTTCACATTACCGCCTGATACATCAGTAATTACCTCTTCGAAAGGCAACTTTTTCCATCCAGTTTTCATTCCAGCATCCCTTCCAGTTCTTTCATCCCCTGCTGAATCTCAGCTTCCAGCTTTGCGAGGCTTTCAAGTATCTCTTTCGGGGCTCTGTATTCCACTTCCTCATGCACAACTTCCTTGTAGCGGTTGAGGGAAAGGTCGTAACCCTGGGCTGCGATGTCGGCTTTTGGCACGCAGAAGCTCTGCTCAGTTCGGGGGCGTTTGAGTTCGTTGTTATCGCGTTCCTGCCAGCGGGCCAGGACATCAGGAAGGTTGTTTTTGGCGTGTTCCTCCTCATTAAGTGCGGTTGAAGGCACAGGACCAAGTTTTTCCTCGTCCAGAAGCGGGCTGCGCTTGTCGTCAAGGCTCCAGCCGTCGGCCTGCATATCGTAGAACCAGACATGGTCTGTGCCTCCTGAATTTGTTTTCGTGAAAAGGAGGATGGCAGTAGAAACTCCTGCATAGGGCTTGAAAACGCCGCCGGGAAGTGAAACAATGGCATCAAGCTTCTGCTCCTCTACAAGCATGCGGCGGAGCTCCTTGTGGGCTTTGCTTGAGCCGAAGAGGACGCCGTCAGGAACGATGACGGCAGCCCGTCCACCGGGTTTGAGCAGGCGCATGAAAAGGGCAACGAAAAGCAGTTCGGTCTTTTTGGTCTTGACAACTTTCTGGAGTTCCTTAGAGGTGCTCTCGTAGTCCAGCGAACCTGCAAATGGTGGATTAGCCAGCACAAGTGTGTAGGCTTCTTCGTCGCTGGCATAGTCCTGGGCAAGGGAGTCACGGTAGCGAATGTCAGGGTTTTCCACGCCGTGCAGGAGCATATTCATACTGCCTATGCGGAGCATGACGTTATCAAAATCAAAGCCGTGGAACATCCCGTGGTGGAAGTGCTGTTTCAGCCTCTCATCGTGCAGGATGTTCGGATGGTATTCTCGCAGGTGTTCGCCTGCAGCTACGAGAAATCCGGCTGTACCGCATGCAGGATCGCATATAATATCTGTTGGCTGGGGGGAGGTCAGCTCCACCATAAGCTGGATGATGTGGCGCGGAGTACGGAACTGGCCATTCTGCCCGGCGCTGGCGATCTTGCCAAGCATATATTCGTATAGGTCGCCCTTGGTATCGCGGTTTTCCATGGGCACGCTGTCCAGAAGGTCAACTGCCTTGGACAGCATCGAGGGCGTGGGAATGGTGAAACGGGCACTTTCCATGTGCTGGGCGTAGGTGGAGTCGTCGCCTCCCAGGGTGCGCAGGAAGGGGAAGACGTGTTCGTCAACAACTGTGAACATTTCGGCCGGGGCAAAGTGTTTGAAGTGAGACCAGCGCAGATCCTCGTAGGGACGGTCCTTTGGGTCGTTGCCCTCAGGGAAAACACGGCGCTCCATAGGGCGCTTGAGCCGTGCTGATTTGTTCTCTTCCAGTGTGTGCAGGTCATCCAAGCGCCTTAAAAACAGCAGGTAAGTAATTTGCTCGATAACTTCGAGAGGGTTGGAGATTCCTCCAGACCAGAAAACGTTCCAGATGCCATCAATTTTGTTTTTCAGTTCACCATTGATCATTTTTATTCCTCTATAATCCCAGCTTGCAGCCTCTTATACTGCTCCTCAATTGCGGTTCGATTAACGTTATTTTCACTCATTTTTAACCTGACATCTGTTCATAATTAGTATCAATAATGAGGGTTTCGATTAGCTTCGATTGTTCTTCTTTAAGGATTTTTCTGTTCAGGTATATCGCCAATCTTTTTAACTCTTGCTCTTTTTCACAATTTTTTCAAATCTAAGGAGAAATTCCACTACCATAAATCATCTTTTTCTTTTCAGTTTCCTTACTGCTGTAAAATCTCGAAAATGGTAATAACGGCTCTTTAAAATTGAATCTGCATCTGGGAGATTATCTTCTAAGACCTGAAGCTGAATGGCTCAGTCTTTATGGCTCGGTCTTTGTGTTTGTACGGAAAAGACGGCTGCTTCGCACCCGGTGAGAGCCTGGGGTTCAGAAAAATGAAAACTAAAATTGGATGCCGGAAAATTAGAAAACCCAACCTAAAAAAGATTGAGAGGGCACTTAAACTAAATTGATGATTTTACTGGTTTTATGTCCCGAAACGTCCAGAAGTTGACAAAGAATACCAGGTTGTGGTCAAGACCATTAAGTATCGGGGCTCTTGAGTCATTTATTTTTTAATTCTGCCTTTGCTTTTTCCTTGAAGTGTTGAATTACTTCTTCTGAACATTCACACAATCTGTCATGAGCCTCCTGAGACTCCGTTCTGTGATCACAAATTTTTCTATGAACATATTTTGGATCACAGTTTTTCAGGCCGTCAAGGTCTTTTATATCGGCACGGAGGCAAAGTTTGAATGCTAAATCTCTATCCATTTTGAGGTCTTTGACTAAACTCGATTTCTTATCCATCTCAGTATAATGCTTTGCCCTTTTCGTATACCTTTGGAGTTGTTCCTTCGTATAGTTTCCAAGCAGGTTATCCCTTTCTCTGAGTGGACATCCGGTTCCCTCTCCCAGGTTCCGGGTATCGAGGTTAATTTTCTATATAAGTGTATCAACTGTCTCTTATACACATCTCCGAGCCCACGAGACGGACTCCTATCTCGTATGCCGTCT
>NZ_JJQY01000027.1:0-15761 GCF_000979295.1 Methanosarcina sp. 1.H.T.1A.1
GCTTGAGCGAGCGAAGCTCACTGCTAAAACCCATAGATTAGCCCTCTTGAGCGCAGCGAAAAGGGCAGCGTACTGCAGAGCCGCAACTCTGCTGAAACGGACCTCGTGCTGTTGCACTTACAGTGCAACTCCCAGAAAATCTCCGATTTCCTGTGATCCCAAAGCGAAACTCGGGAGACAATGGATTATATACTAAAAGAGAAAACAAACATGAAATTCTTCAGATTACAGGCACAAAGAAATAAAAGTACTTTTCAAATCACAGTACTTTCATGCCAAAGAGATATAAAATGACCTCTTACATAGCAGATTCAGCAGTATTTATAATGGGAAACTGCAGCGTGGACAGTTCGCTGCTTATCACCGTCCCTTCGGTTGCGGACGAGTTAAAAAGCAAGGAGTCAGTGCTCCGTTTTGATCTTGCAAAAGAGGGAGGGCTAAGGGTCGAATGGCCAGAACCGGAAATGGTAAAAGAAGTCAAGAAAAAAGCTGAACAGACCCGGGACTCGGAAGAGCTTTCAAAAACTGACCTGGAAATTCTTGCAAAAGCCCTTGAGCACAGGGATAGGGCAATACTGCTCACAGATGATTATGCAGTTCAGAATGTTGCCGTTCAGCTTGGGATTCAGGTTAAACCAATAGCCCAGAAAAAGATCAGGGACATCATTATCTGGCAAAAGCAGTGTACGGGTTGTAAAAAAACCTTCGAGAAAGGGGATGAATGCCCGATTTGCGGTTCACCCATGAAGAAAAAGAGAAAAACAAGACTTTCAGGAAAAAGGTCTCAGGAAAACTGAAGAAAAAGATATAACACTTGATAGTGTAATAATGTCTTTAACTGAGAAAAGATATACTTGAATTATAATTTTTCAGGCAGTAATTCCAGGCAGCATCCGTAAGAAGAGCTGCAAAAATCGGCCGGAAATACCGCCATACAAAAAAATTTCAGGTGGGAATGGAGGAATGAAGAACATAGAAGATCTGATTCAGAAAGCTGTGGAACTGCAGAACAATGGACTTGTGACCGGCCAGATTGCCGATGAACTTAACGTTTCAAGAGAAACAGTTACATGGCTTTTAACCCGCTCAAAAAAAGAAGGAGCAGTCCCCGCTCCAAAAGACATATCTGTAAACTGGAGCAGCATAGGAAAGAGCGCTACACGGCTTCACCACATCTCACTTGCACTCTGCGACATGGTGCTTGAGACTCTGGAAAAGACAAACGCTGAAGTGGACGTGGTAGTTGGTGTTGCAGCTAGCGGTATCCCCCTGGCAAGCATGATGGCAAACGAGCTGGGAGTAGACTTTGCTCTCTATCATTCCCGTAAAGGACAGGACGTTGTCCAGCCAGGCCAGAAAGGGACCATCAGCAGGAACTTCGGAAGCGTTGTAGGCAAGAACTGTGTGATCGTGGACGACGTTATCACGACGGGCTCAACAACCATGGAAGTAATTGAGCAGCTGCGGGAAATGGACGCAAAACCCAGAGTAGTGGTGGTTCTTGTGGACAAAAAAGGCGCAGATACAATTGCCAATGTCCCGATCCAGTCCCTGGTAAGGATAGTTCGTGTTGACTAAAAATAACGACAAAAAAGCAGAAATAAATCGTTTACATTAAAGTCATTTACAATATTGGAAGCCTTTCTAAATGAAAGGTTTTTCCAAAAAATTACACTTTTTTAACTTATAGAATTGGTCGGACAGATTATTTCTGACCATTCTAAACAACTGATCATTTAATTATTTTTAAATTATTTTTATTAACCTTTCATAATTTTTATTAACCTTCTACAGTTGTGGTGCTCAGTCATCTCATTTTCTTTTATACAGTCCAGATCCGGCTAAGGGAGATAAGTAAAAAGAGGCTTATTGAAAAAGCCTGTTAATACTCAACTTCCGTAGATGCAATCTTTTCTGCGAGCTTTGAGAGCACTTCAGTTCTCATCCCTTCCACGAACTTGATGCTGCCTACAACAAGGTGCCCACCGCCGCTGACTCCGGCGCCCTTCATTTCCTCGCGGAGCTCTCTAACAATCCGAGGAATATTCATAAGTACTCCTTTTGAGCGGATCACAGCAAAGTCCGGGCCATAGCCCAGGGTGACCACTGGCTTGTTCGGGTTCCTTTTGGTGAGTACATCATGCACTTCTCCGGAGGTCTTGCCTGGTGGCGGGAAGGTAAATTTCTGGGCATAGTTTTCGACATCTATCACATTCATGATAGTGCCATTCGCCAGTTTCTGGGACTTGACGTTAAAGAGACAGACCTCAAGCTGTTCTTTTATCATGGTACTTGCCTGCTCGCAAAGCAGAGATACCAGATTGTTATGGGTTTTGTGGTCGCCCAGATCCAGGATGTCGTCAATAAGGCCTTTTCCACTGCTGAATTTAAGCCAGAACTGCTCAAAATCCAGCGCAAGCGCCATTTCTTTTAATTCTTCAAGGGTATAGCGGTCCGAGACAAGGGAGATATATCTTCCAGCCTCCGGGGCCTCAGAACGGTCTCCGACTGCCGAAACAGCAGGAAGGTGCTTTATAGTATCACTGATACTGGGATTGATCATACGGGCGATTTCAGCACAGAGCATTCCTGCAGTAACCCCGAAGTCTCCTCCTACATGAGCAGGGTTTGCGTGTCCTATAAGATACTGATCAACGATGTCATCCGGGTGGTGGTGGTCAACGACAAGCATATCAATGCCATAGACCTGGGCCTGCCGCATAGAGGGCACGTCCTCTTCTGTTGAACCGTTGTCTACCAGGATCACAAGAGGCATTTTCTGCCCGTGCCTGGCACAATCTTCAAGCGCAAAGGAAATATCCCTTGTAACATCGGCAAGCTCATAAAAAGGAGCCTTTGAAGGAGCACGTTTGTAGAAATAGTATTCCGCATCCGCCCCACCGATTTCCGTAATAAGGGGAAGAATTGCCCTCTCAATGGCAATTGCGGAAGTAATTCCGTCGGCGTCGGCATGGTGTCTGAGGATAATAGGTGTTGAATGTAAGATTGCCTTTTTGATCTCTTTGGCGACATGAAGCATTCTGGGCTTGAGTTTTTCCATAATGTCGCTTTCGACCAGGAAAGGAATATCAGCAGGTGTTGCTTTTTCCTCAATTACCCTCTCAACCCTGGACTTGACCGCAGCTTCCTTTTCGCCGGTCAGCAGTTTCATGCTCATGACTTCGATCTGGACCTGCTCATCCCTCGGGGTCACTTCTCCGGTAATCGATACAATCATTCCTGCATCGATGTGAGGGTAAGACCGCTTCCCTGCGCTCTCAAAAGCTGCACAGGGAATAAAGCCCCCTTCATCACCGATGGTGAAAATAGTAGGTCCGCTGGTCTGTTTTACCTGGATAACTTCTCCTTCGATCCGGACGAGCCTGCCTTTCATGCTGGTGTCTATTTCGGCTGAACTCTTAAGTGGGAGCTCTTTTTCAAGCTCAATGGTTTCGTACTTTGTAAGAGTTTGCGGAATAAGATCCAGCTTTCCTCCGGCTTTAATACTTTTTACCAGGACGATCACAGCACTCCTAACTTCCGGCTGGACCCCAACATTGCTGGAATGCATAAGCCCTCTTACGTGAGGGTTCAGGTCTACAAAGACTCCAAAAGAGGCGATACTGCTCACTATGCCGTGATAAAGTTTTCCTGCTTCAACATCCTTGAGGTCACAGGATTCGTCCAGAGCGTAAACATGCTGGGAACGTGAACAGGAGCCGCATATCTCTTCATCCGCATCCTGTGATTCATGAATTCTTACTCCACAAACCTTGCAGGTATAGATCTTTCCAAGTCCCTCGCAGGCTTCACAGGATCTGGTAACTTCTATTATCCCCTTTCCTTTGCATTTCTCACATACTGCACCATTTTTCAATAAACTGTCAATTTCGGTTTCCGAAATTTTCATGAAATCAACTGATTTTGACTTGCCTTTTCCCTTACACAGAGGGCAGACATCAGTTGAAATTACCTCATAGCCACGCCCGTGGCAGTCTGGACATTCCTTACTCATAAATATCAACACCAGTGGTTCTTCCGAACCTGTTTTTTATTAATCTATTCGTTTTTTGGAGTTCAAACTCTTGCTTTAAACTCTATACGTTTATTATGCTCTTTGTCGGTCTTTCAGTCTACTGGTAACTGTAGGACCTTCACCCGGCCCGGAAAATCAGTGCATACCTAACTTGTTATCTTCCTGCATATCCCCTGTTTTTCAGTTAAATATCTTCGGTATGCAAGATATAAGTATTTGTCAGCATGCTATTTTGCACAGCGGCTACAAATATCCCGAACCTTCAGGCTTTTGAGGTGGTTTCTGTCACTTTCAGATTTGTTATCTTAAAGACGGGAAAACCGCGGTCCATGAAAAATCCAGAGTGAGGACTTATATAGATTCACAGATCTTTTAAATAGGCGACAGAATACAAAATTTTTAAATAAAGACTGTTTACTTACAGGAATTATTCAGTACGATTCCCAGAATAAAGAACACTTAATTATTATTAAGCCCAATTTTAAGATTAATTGATAGGAGGGCATAAAATTATGGTTGTTAGTGAATTAATGCTTCCTGTATTAATAGTTGTAATATTAATACTCTCACAATCTATAAAAATGGTTAATGAATACGAACGTGTAGTTATATTCAGGCTTGGTCGCCTGAGTGGTGTAAAGGGGCCAGGTATTTTCCTTATTATCCCTTTTATTGATAAAGCACTGAAAATAGACTTGAGAGTTGTTGCAATCGATGTCCCTAAACAGGCAATCATCACCAAAGATAATGTCACAGTTGAAGTGGATGCTGTTGTCTACTACAAGGTAGTAGAGCCTGGAGCTGCAATTACACAGGTTGAGAACTATATGTTTGCAACTTCAACCCTTTCCCAGACTACACTTAGAGACGTGCTGGGTCAGATGGAACTTGATGAGCTGCTTTCGGAAAGAGAAAACATTAATAAGCAGATTCAGGAACTTCTGGATGCCTATACTGACCCCTGGGGAATCAAGGTTACAGGAGTAACTATCCGGGATGTAGCCCTGCCCGAAAGCATGAAGAGGGCAATTGCTAAACAGGCGGAGGCTGAAAGGGAAAAGCGGGCCAGAATCATCCTTGCGGAAGGGGAATTCCAGGCTGCCCAGAAAATGAAGGAAGCTGCCACTCTCTATCAGGGACTCCCGGTAGCCATCAAACTCAGGGAACTCCAGACCCTTGCCGAGATTGCCAAGGAAAAGAATCTGATAGTTGTTACACAGCAGTCCCAGACTGTTGAAACCGCGAATATCGCAGCTCTCTCACAGGCCATTGCCGGAAAGAAAGCGGAATAAAGACGAGAATGGTCAGAAGGAACGTAAGAAGTGAGAAAGGATCGATAAACATGCATATGGAAAGGGCTTCCCATTTCCTTTCTTTTTTATTCCTGTGCTTCATCCTCATAGCCGCCTTTACGCTTCCTGCAGGTGCAGGGCCAGAGGAGAAGGTGCTTGTACTTGAAATTGCCGAAGCCATCACCCCGGCTTCTGACAATTTGATCGCTGACGCAATCTCAAAAGCTGAAAATGAAAACTTCGAGGCTCTCGTAATCAGCCTGGATACTCCTGGGGGAGGGCTGGAAGAGACTCAGATTATCATAAAGGGCATTGAAAATGCGAGCGTGCCTGTGATCGGGTACGTGCCCGAGAGCGGAAAAGCCTGGTCGGCCGGTACCCTCATCCTTATGGGGACCGATATTGCTGCAATGGCCCCTTTTACGGTTCTTGGGTCGGCGCAGCCCGTGCAGATGTCTGCCGAGGGAACAAAACCCATAGAAGATGAAAAGATCATAAATGCCCTCGTCAAGTTTTCAGTTACAACTGCAAGCAAACACGGAAGAAACGAAACCTTTGCCGAAGAAGTCATAACTAAAAACAAAAACCTTGATGCTGAAGAAGCTCTGGAAGCCGGAGTAATAGAATACGTAGCCCCTTCCATTCCTGACCTTCTGGTCCAGATCGACGGGCAGCGTGTAAAAGAAAGAACCCTGAAAACCGAAAGTGCGAGGACAGAGGACTATGAACCTCCCCTACAACTCGCTTTCCTGAGGCTTATCTCAAACCCGGTCCTTTCTTCTCTTCTCCTGACAATAGGGCTTTACGGGATCATCTTCGGGATTTCAAACCCCGGAGCAGGAGCAGAAATTTTCGGGATTATTGCAATCGTGCTCGGGCTGATAGGCACAGGATTCGATATTAATATAGCAGCATTTTTCCTCATCATTGTAGGAGTAGGCCTTCTTATCCTTGAAATTCAGTCCCCCGGATTTGGGGTTTTCGGGCTTGCCGGACTGATTTGCCTGGTAATAGGGAGCATCTTCCTTGTACCGATGGGGGGGGAAAATATTTACACTCCGGAATTCAGGAGACTGCTGACCTTCACAGTTGTTACTCCCACAATCATTTTCGGGCTTTTCCTTGTCTTTGCAATATATAAAGTAGCCGAAACGAGGAAGAAAAAACCCGTTATCGGAGCTATTATCGGGGATATTGCCCGGACAATAGATCCGATAGGGCCGAAAAGCCCGGGTTTTGTCCGCTATAAAGGAGAGTACTGGAAAGCCAGGTCCGAAGAAGAAATAGGAGCTGAAGAAGAAGTTGAAATTATAGGAAAAGAGATGGAAGTGCTTCTGGTAAAAAGAAAAATTTAATACTTCCTTTCTTTTCTGCTTTTCCTTTTTTGGCTTTCGGACACTATTAAATTTAACCGTTTATTTTCCCGGATTTATTTTCCCGGGTTTCTTTTTTCGGTCGTGGGGGTGAGTTATTGAAAACCGTGAACATGAGAATCTCTTTTCATTTTCCTCCAACATGGGGGATGCACTCGTTTTTTCAGAATTGATCAACAACTCACGGACACGGCCAATTTTTCGAGTGTCTTTTTTCGGGTTTAATTTTTATTTTTGTCCCTTATTTTTTCAAGAACCCTCTGTTTTTTATTGATTGCTTCTTCGGCTGCCCTGTCAATTGCATTTCTCATCTCCTCGAAATCTCGCGGATTCTCTTCTCCGTGAACCTTTTTGACAGGAGTATAGGCAGATTCTCTGAACCTGGGTGCAAAGTCCCGGGTCTCTCCATTGACGATAATTTCAGCCCCGTTTCCTTCTTCCACATGACCTATGATATCAATCTCGACACCGGCCGCCCGGACGGTTTCAAGAATCTCATCGGCATATTCCGGGGGGGCAATAACCAGCAGGGCATCAAGAGATACACCGAGATAATCGATTTTAAGGAGCTCAAGCATGGAAAGCACCTTTTGATTAACAAGGGCTCTCATTTTTTCTTCTTCAAAGACCAGTTTTACTTCTGCAGTCTTTGAGATTTCCCGTGCGTCCCCGCGTATTCCTCCATTGGTAACGTCGGTCATTGAATGGACTTTCCTGTAAACCCCGGACTTCAGGAGAGCTTCGCAGGCTTCAAGAAAACGGACGTTAATGGTCTCTTCCACAACGTCATGCATCCCGTAATAAAGTGCAGTTGTAGAAATCGTGCCTCCTCCTGCACCTTCTGTCATAAGGATAAGGTCTCCTGCCTTTGTCCTGTTGCGTGAGGTAAGGGAAGATGTAACACCAACAGCACCGACGCCTCCGGTCATTCGGTCGCCTATGACCATATCCCCGCCTATCCGGAGAGTGCTTCCGGTAACAAGGGGAATTCCGGTAAGCTCTGAAACTGTAGTGATTCCTGCAATGTGGTCGAATATTTTTGCCACATCTCCATCGTCTGCGACATGGATGTCCGAAAGCATGGCAAGAGGGCGGGACCCCATTGAATAAACGTCACGCAGAGCTGCCCTTGCTACATGAAAACCCGAAAGGAATGGGAAATCACTCAGGCGGGAATGTATGCCGTCAATCGTAACCACCAGGTATTCATCCCCCATTCTTACAACTCCTGAGTCGTCAAGCTGGGAGCTGTCAACTACTGCACCTGTTTTGCCTATAACCTCCCCTAGCTTGGAATGAACGTAAAAGTCCCCTGTGCCCCTCGAACCTACTCCGAACTCTCCCATGGAAACTCCTGAGAGGGTGGAGCTTAATACCTCTCCTTCCGTGTGAAGAGTTGCTTTTGCTTCACAAATAACTGCAGATGCAATCTCATGAGCCCTTTCGGGGTTTATGTTCTTGATTTCAAGAATTCTTGAAGCAAGCTGTGCCTCAAGACCGTTTTCATTTGAAGGGTCCTTCCTGAGAGCCCGTTTTGCATAGCCTTCTATATCCATGGTAACCATCCTCTCGCAGATATCTGTCACTGCTTTGAAAGGCGCAGGGCAGATTATTTTTGAATTCAAGCATTAATCTTTGGATTGAGTTATACTATAAAATACCCCGGAATTAAAACTTAACCGCCGAAAAAAACGAAAAATAAAGGTTTAGCTGAAAAACCGAAGTACACTTATAAGATATATGTATTTCAACACATTTCAACGAAGTTTTTCAGAATCTTAAGCCCTGTGGCTCCACTTTTCTCAGGGTGGAACTGGGTACCCATAACATTGCCTTTTGAGTTTACGACAGAAGCTGAGAACTCCTGCCCATATTCACATGATGCGAGGGTATTTTCCGCAGCTGTGTCCACATAATAAGAGTGTACGAAGTATACGAAAGAACCGTCAGGAATGCCTTTAAACAGAGGGTGATCCTGTTTGATCCTGATGTTGTTCCAGCCCATGTGGGGCACTTTCAGTTCAGACTTTGGAAAGCGAAGCACTCTACCCTGAATGAGGTTCAGCCCATCGGTCAGCTTGCCTTCTTCAGAAGAGCTCATAAGAATCTGTTGTCCAAGACAGATCCCGAGCATTGGTTTCCCAGAATCTGCAAATTCCGCGATAATCCCTTTGAGAGGAACCAGGCACTTCATTGCATCTACGAAAGCGCCAACACCAGGGAGAATAATACCATCTGCTGCCATGATCTCCTCGGGGTTCCCGGAGATTGCGGGACTTGCTCCAACGTGTTCAAGCCCTTTTTGAACACTTCTTAGATTTCCAAGCCCGTAATCGATAATCACGATTCTTTTCATAGTTCTAACAAAACAAAGTTAAAATAGATTAAGCTTACGAGCAAAGAATTTGAACACCGTGGAAAAAATATTAGAAAAGAGAATAATTCAGAAAAATACTCCTGAAAAATATAATATAATAAATTCAGGTCAGTATCTGTCTGCAGAAATATTACAGGGTCTGTTCTCCCGTTCAAAAATCACCTTGTACTTGCCACAGCGAACGCATTCGTAACGTTTTTCTAGCACTGTTGGCAGACAGCAGAGCGCTCCGCTTTTTCGTTTCCAGTCATGCAGTCCGAAAAGACACAAAAAACTACGTCTATGGTCCGATTCATCTGGTTCATCAGAACATTCTTGGGTCAAAAACCTGTTTCCCCTTCTTAGCAGTTAGTAAAGCTGATTGTGCGATAGTAAAGAGAATATGATAAAAAGAACTATATAAAGATATATATTGCCCAAACTCACACACTCCAGTTATACTATAAAAAGCCAAGCACGACTAAACATCGAAAAATTATAAATAGAATGATTGAATATTCATTGAATGTTGTATGATTCAGATAAAAATTTACGGAGTGAAATCGGGGGGAAACATGAAAGGACTTCAGTTATTCAGAAATGATGAGAAAGCAATGGAATTACCAATAAATATTGTTGTAATGCTCGTTGTTGGGATGGTTGCCCTTGCAACGCTTATCTCGATAATACCGACTCCTACAAAGGAAATGTCAGTCTTTGTTGAAAGGACAGGGTCCGGGGCAGGAAGCCTTCAGCCAGGAAACTCGATAATAGTAGATGCTACTACCGCACAGAACTCATTTGTCGTTTCCGCAGAAATAAAGGTAACAGATAAAGACGGAAACCCGGTGCGAGGTGCAAACGTTGTCCTCAGGGGACTCGGAGGTGCAGCATCGAATACGACTGACATTGACGGGGTCACTGTTCTGACAACTCCCGGGAATGCGCTGGTCCGACTTGACCCAAACCAGAATGAAGGCACAATGGACCTGAAAATCCTGGCAGACGGCTTCTATGATTACGAGAGAAAGGATGCAGTTATGATTATCAAGACTCGCTAATTGCATGTTTTGCATGAGTTAAGCTGGAGAAAGGAGTCAAGTATGCTGCCTGAAAATTTAACAGAGAATGAAGCAGGAACCGTCGGGCTTCCAATAAGAATTGTAGTTCTTTCAATAGTTGGCTTTATCGGGTTTTATGCGATTCTCTCCGCCCTTTCAGCTGCTCCAGCTCCCGCGGGGCCCATGTATGCAACAGCAAATGTAAGCACATTTTCACTCAACTCCGGAGGAGGGGAATCCAACTTTAGCCTGCAGATAAGCGTGCTTGACAGGGAAAACCGCGGGGTGGGAGAAGCAAACGTAATTGTCTGGAGCCCGGACAGAAATAAAGCGTATTCAGGTATCACGGGCAATGATGGTAACGTAATAATAAATATTTTAAATCCCGAGTTGCCTGCCGGAAAATCCGAAGGGTACGTTGCAGTAAAAGTAATGAGAACAGGATATAGAGATTTTAGTGAGGAATATTTTATTAAGGTAAAGAGGAGTTAAAGCTTCCTGATTAATTCAGTATCTAGAGAGTCAGTCCTCTAAAAAAGAACTAGTCCTCTAGAAATTAACTCTTAAGGGATTAATTTTTCAAGGAGCTAACTCCTTAGAAGTACTTTTTTTAAAAAAGAAGGGGTAAAAAACCTGTTTTTTCCTACATTTTCATTTAAATGCCGATACATTTTTAATTACAGAATTAATTATTGCAAAACGTTATTGTTATTGATCATAAACCACAGCCCAAAGAATGCCATAAAACCTCCACAGAGGTATACCAGTTTTTCATGCGTGGACTGTGAAATTACTTCCGTTCCTCTGGAAAAGGATGAAGATACAGCTACAAGAAATCCAAGGTCTGCTATCCAGTGCCCGACAACAAATGCAATTACTGCAAGGGTGCCTATAAGATACTCCTGAAGGATGATCGCACTACCTGCTGTCAACCACCATGCAACAAAAAAAGGATTCAGTGCTGAGGTTATAATTCCTGCGGATACCGTGCCTGAGAAAGGGTTCAATGCCGAAGTTATAATTCCTGAAGATATAGGACCTGAAGAGAGATTCAGGCTGCTGGCTGAAATAGATATATCCATTGTAGAGGCTTCTTTTGCGTTTTTAATCATTGCGAGCCCGAAGATCACCATCATTAAGCCGCCTATTACAGCCAGATACGAGATTACTGTTTTTCCAAGGAAAGCTGATGCACCTATCAGAATAAGCACGAAAAAGATGAGTTCCACAAGGGCGTGGCCCAGAAATACCGAAGGTCCTGCTCGCCAGCCTTTCTGAAACGATGCCCCGATTGTTGCAAACAGCATGGGTCCGGGGATAATGGCTGCAGATATGCCTACTGTGAAGCCGAGAATAAGAGCTTTAGTTAATTCGATTATGATACCACCCCGTATAATATCTGAATCTATTATTATAAGGAGTGATTATATAAAAATGTTTTGAGACTGATCCGCTGGTATCGTTTATGGCATCAGTCCTGAAAAATGTATTATGGCTTAAAGTAATCAATTTATTCCTATATATTTTATATATTCTCACTGATTGAGAATTATATCTAATATTCAGCAAATATTATTTATTATTGCATATTTTATTACTAATTACTGATGACTTACTGTTAATTGTTTACCCTTCATCGTTTTATCGCCGAGTATGGTAATTTATTGCCAACTACACATTTCCATCACTACTCCCTTCGATCACTACTCCTTTCTACCACTACTCCTTTCTATCATCAGTTAGTTAACGATTTTTGCTTTCGGTTAACCATATAAAACTTCAAAAGTACAGCTCCTGCCATAATTACTGCAAGCCCGGTTGAGAAGTAAGGAGACCTTATTATATCCCAGCGTCCGGACCAGATCAGAAACCCTGTAAGGAAAAGGACGGAAGACCCGGCAATTCCTGAGATTTCTACCGGAACTTTTATCGAGCCAAGAGTAAACCTATCTCGATTTTCAATGGTTTCAATGCGGGATTCAAATTTTCGTATCTGTTCTTCTGATGCGCTTTCCTGACCTTGAATGTCCTTGACTTCATTCTCCAGTTTTTCGACCTCTGGCTTAAGGTTGCTGTGCACAAAATCCGAAAGTTCGGATATAGCAGCCTGTAGAGAATGGAGGCTTTCGGAGAGGCTGGAAAAAAGACTACTTATATCCTTTACTCTGTAACTGATTCCCGAAACATCCGAAGAACTATCAAGAAAAATCGTGGAACCATTTGAGGCGTCTGAAGAGGGGAGCACTGCGCCGAAGGCAAAAGTTGAAACATCCTCTTGAGTGAGCGACGGAACAGAGTCTGAAAGCAGAGAATTCTCCGGAAGAGAAAATGAAGCTTCAGGAGAAACAGAGGGTCCCTTTGGAGAAACTGAAGAGCCTGCCGCAAGATTTACAGAGTTTTCCTCTTGAAACGAATCTGGAGACATTCCTGAAAAAGCCTTTCCAGCCTGCAAAGTCTGAGATGCTTCAAGGGATAAGCGGCGCTCAACTGCTCTCAGCCGCTTTTCAAAACTTCTGATGCTCTGGTCAAAAACCTCGATTCTCCCCTGCAAATCATCCCTGATTTCGGGCTCTAACTGATATGATTTACTCAATTGAACCATAACCCCTTAAAATTTCTAATATGAAATCATACCCAAACAGTATATAAATTTTTTTACAAATTGATAAAAAACATAAAAAGTGCAACTTGAAAAAGGAAATCACAGGTGGCCCCTTATTAATCAATTAATATGTCCCTTGACCCCTAAAACCGATTTTCAATCCATAAGTTCTAAAGTGCCCCCCGGCTTGTCTGGTGGTCCTTCCAATAAAAATGAAGATACTTAAAAATGAGGCCTCAATAAGGAATTTAAAAACTAATTTTTCAGGTAGTGCTTATGGCCATTTCCTAAAATTCCTTATCTAGTATTCAAACTTAGAGTTGAACCGCGGAAAACGTGAAAATGCACGGAGAGGCTCCAAACATGTGCAATTTAGTCCCCTTGCGCGAATTTCACTGCTAAATCCCATAAATCCGCCTCCCCCTGAGCTAATTTCACTACCAATGCCCATAAATCAGTTCTCTTAGGCGAATTTCACTGCTAAATCCTTAAATCAGCCCTCTGGGCAAAGTCCAGTATAAGCGTCCATAAATTAGTCCTCTTGAGCGTAGCGAAAAGGACCGCGTACTCCCGAGGCGCAATTCGGGCGAGGCGCAATTCGGGCGAGGCGCAATTCGGGAAGAGAAGCAAAAAGTTAAGGGCATAAAAGGAAAATGAGAAGATCAGATCGGTCTGACCTCAACAATCTCTCCGCTATCCTGAGCTTCCAGAATTTCCGATGCAAGGTCCGAGTTTACTCTGAGTTTCACGTCTCCATGCCGGCTAACAGTTGCACTGAAGAGATATTCGTCTTCGATGAAAACCTCTACGTCCTTTCCTGCAAGCTCGAGAGCCCCAAGGATAAGGTGCTTCTTGGTCCTTTCGATGATGGGATGAACCGGAGATGCAGGAACACCTTTCTCAGGCACAGTTTCTCTGGCCTTTCCCGGGAAAGCTTTGCGTTCAGCCCCGCGCTTCTGGACTTTTACACCTCTTGGAATTTCGGCTTCCAGCTCCCTGACGTCGATGTGGAGCCCAAGGATATTTTCGATCCTGTCAATGACGTTCCCGCCTTTGCCAATAACCTTTCTCATATCCTCATCATGGACCTTTACGATTGCACTGTCGTCTGAGGTCACTTCCACTTCAACGGGACCTGTTGCATACCTGCTGATTACGTTCCTGATCTCTTCTTCAGCAAGCTTCCAGGCAGGTTTCCGGCTTTCCTTGGAAGCGCCGATTGGCATGACTACAACCTGTTCTCCGTATGTGTAAATCTCATACTCACTCTTGCCAGTTTCGAAATCCGCAATGGTAATTACCGGCCTTGCAAGATCCTGCTCAGTCATCCCGTAAGGAACCTTAACTGTAAAGGCGAGCACCAGGACTTTTGCAACCTCTCCTTTATCGATGAAAATTACAGTATCCACTACTTGCGGGATTACACCCAGTTCAACCCTTCCGATAAGGCGCTGAATGGCGTCCACTGCCCTGGTTGCATGTACGACTCCTATCATCCCGACTCCTGCAAGGCGCAGGTCCGCAAAGATCAGAAAGTCCCCGGTTTTTCGTACTTCGTCATAGATAGTGTAGTCCGGCCTGACCAGAAGCAAGAGATCAGCGGTGTTCTCCATCTTCCCATTAAGGGGGGAATACTGAGTGATCTCAGGAGGCACCTGCAGGTCCCTTGGAGATTCCATGGTCTTGACTACCTGCCCATGGTCATTCAAATAGCGGGCAACCCCTGCAGCAAATGTGGATTTCCCGGCTCCCGGAGGTCCTGCAATAAGGACTCCACGCTGACTTACTATACGCTCTTTCAGCTTCTCGTTCAGATGGTAGTGCTCAATGTCAACAACAACTGTAGGTCTGACGACAGTTATCTCCATATCATCAGAGAAAGGAGGATGTGTAATTGCAATCCGCATGTTTCTTATCTGCAGGACCGTAGCCCCACTCGAGGACATTTCGATGAAAGATTCAGGGTCCAGCCTCGCCCTCTCAATAAGTTCTTTTGAGATGCTGGAAAGCTCCTGGGAAGTTGAAGGCTCTTCCCGGATCCGTACATAACGCACATTCCCTACAGGGCCTTTCTTACCCATTGGAGAAACCGCATTTTTGAGATGTACGGACATCGTATCATCAGTGAAGAAATGCTCTATTTTGAGAGGGCCGAACTCAGATGGGTCCAGAACTTTGGGATGAATATACTCAACATCAAGTCCTTTTGCCTTAGCTATCAGAGACTGTACGCGGTCTTCACTAACAAACAGCCCTCCTACCTCAAGAGCCGTCTGCCGGATAAGGGCATCTACCCTTCCCTCCTTAGAAAGCCTGATTTCCTCAGGGGTGGGCTGAACCCCGCTGAACTGAAGCTGAATCTCCCCTCTGTCTGATAGCTTCCGAAGTTCCGAAAGCTCTTCAAGCCCTTTGAAACCTATTTCTCTGCCCCTGTTTGCCTGGGCTTCAAGCTCCGATACCACAGCTTCGGGAACAACAACCTCAACGCCCCTGAACTCACCACTTTTGATGCGGGAAGAAAGCCTCCCGTCAATTATCACGCTGGTATCCGGAACGATCCTCGATATCTGCTTCTCATCAGCCATATAAAGGGATATAGAGCCAGAAAGTATATAATAAAACTTCTGCTGCTTTTTTTCAGATGAATTAAGTTAAAAAATATGGTTGATGAATAATATTATTTAAAAAATATGTGAGAATGTAAAGCTCTTCTATTTATATTCAGTTGGTCTTATATATCCTGCAATGTACCAATTACTCAGAGAATATAGTGCATTGAATTGAAAGAAGAAAGCTTTCCACTATATTTAAAGAGGATACCTATTTTCCATTTATCAAAAACTCGATTAATTGTTTGAAATAAGGAACTCCGAGAAGCAATTTTGAGGTTTGGGATTAGCTCACACATAAAATATAGCATTATTTAAAATGGTGGCTATATATGCGTTGATAATCTCTTCTTGATAACTGTGAAGTATCAAAATAGTTATTAGGAGATATGGTGTATTAGCTGGGCATGCCCTCTCTTTCTATCGTAATGC
>NZ_JJQY01000098.1:0-8851 GCF_000979295.1 Methanosarcina sp. 1.H.T.1A.1
CTGCTAAAACCCATAGATTAGCCCTCTTGAGCGCAGCGAAAAGGGCAGCGTACTGCAGAGTCGCAACTCTGCTGAAACGGACCGCGTACTGTTGCGATTACATCGCAACTCCCTGAAAATCTGCGATTTCCTGAGATCCCGGGGCGCAATTCGGGAGAAGAACCAGCCATGAGAAAAAACGATAGCATCAAAGAGTGCGGCAGGACAATAGACTACGAAATCGTCTATAGCAAAAAGAGACGGAAAGCAGCGATCGTAGTCCGCCCGGACCTAAAGGTGGAGTTCCGAGCCCCTCATGGACTTAGCCGTGAGGCTATCAGGGACATGGTACAAAAGAAGGCTGGCTGGGTATGGGAAAAGCTTGACTGGTTTGAGGCTAACAGGCTGCCCAACCAGGAGAAGCGGTATACTGACGGTGAAAAGTATCTCTATTTGGGCAGAGAATACCCCCTGAAAATCCTGTCTGTGGACGGAATCAAAAAATCCCTTGCTTCCTTCACTGGGTCTGAACTTACTGTCTTTATTCCTGAAACTGTTCCTGAGGAGCTGAGGCCGGTACTTGTAAAAAAGGTTGTCTGGGATTTTTACCGGGACTGTGCCGAATCTGATGTTGAAAGGCTCCTGAAAGCCTATTCGGAAAAACTGAATATAGCTCCCCCAACTTTTAAGGTGAAACACCAGAAGAGGCGCTGGGGAAGCTGCTCTGCAGACAATGTCCTCAGGATTAATTTCCAGCTTCTGATGGCTCCGCCCGAACAGCTTGAGTATGTGGTTGTGCATGAACTCTGCCATGTAAAGGAAAAAAATCACTCATCCCGGTTCTGGAAACTGGTAGGTGAACTTATGCCTGGCTATGAAGTACACAGGAAGAGCCTGAAAAAAGACGGCTGGAGATATGTACTTTAATTTTTGTGGTTCAACTGTGTTCAGGTTCTGTGCTTTAGGTTTTTGTTTAAGGTCTGTGCTTTAGGTTTTTGTTTAAGGTCTGTGCTTTAGGTTTTTGTTTAAGGTCTGTGCTTAAGTTTGTTTGTAATAAAGTGCCTTAATTTATTTAGTTATTATTTTAAACCCTGAATTTTTTCAATTTTATTCTTTTTTTCAGTATTCTCGCTTTTTGGGAGATCGGAAACATCAAATACTTTTACACAGTATGACTTTATAGAGATATTTATGACTAATTCAGAAAATAAGAATTTTAAATATCTGCTTTTCTTTTTCATCGGGATATTTACTTTTTTCCTGAGTGGGTATACCCTGAGAGGAATTCATCCTCCCACATCAATTTATCTTATGTTCGTGATTTATGGGGTACTCTTTGCATTAGGGCTGTTAGTTTCAAGGGAAAGGTCTTCGGTTTTTATCCTGAAAGCATTTGCCGTTTCTTTTATAGCCCTTCTCCTGATCTCCGTAGCTTTCTTTGCCCTCGGAGCTCTCAGCCATGAGTATTCCAAATTTATGGGAGCCGAAAAACTGGAGTTTGCACCTGATGAATTTGTTATCGTGACAGAAGAGGAACTGGATGAATATCCTGCATTGAAAAGAGCTGTCGAATCCCCCGGAGAGTACTTTAGTGTGGATCCTGATGAATGGAGACGGACAATTGATTTCCTTGACGAAAAAGGGGCTTATGAAATAAAAGTCGGGAATGAGTATTATAGCATCTCTTTCATGACAGCCTGATATCCTTCCTACAACCTGAAAATTATTGGAAAGGATTGATGTCAATCCTTTTTTTAATAATAAAGGACAACAGGCAGCAGAACCATAATTCCGATTTACATTTTTGATTCCGGTGCTTGTACAGAGATATAAGGTGGCAGACTCTGGTAAAAGTGGTTCTTTTTCTGCTTAAAAGTGGTTCTTCATAATCCACAGGCATGAGCGCTACTGTTAATTGTTTCTTCACTTTCACATATATTCTCATGGCCACATAGAGTACATTTATAATATCTTCTGGTTATTCTCTTATTCCCGATCTCTTTAATATCAGGTTTCTGGAATTCTACAACTGTGCCTGACAAGCTGCATTTTTTACATTCAATACCTTTCAGGTAAATTGCGGGCAATATTTCCCCTTTTTCGGCAAAGATATTCTCAGGTCCTTCCCTTGTATCCACATTCCCGCAGCACCTGCACTTCCAGTGTCTCGTAACTGTTAATGTATAGTCTCCGAAATTGCTTTTTTCCTTCAGAACTGGCTCGCCTATTTCCTCACAGGCAAGC
The DNA here is from genome assembly GCF_000979295.1 of Methanosarcina sp. 1.H.T.1A.1. Classification (NCBI taxonomy): domain Archaea; kingdom Methanobacteriati; phylum Methanobacteriota; class Methanomicrobia; order Methanosarcinales; family Methanosarcinaceae; genus Methanosarcina; species Methanosarcina sp. 1.H.T.1A.1. The sequence continues at coordinate 2,224 of NZ_JJQY01000098.1, forward strand.
TTATTCCCACATTTTCTACAAAATGTGTCCTTATGATATTCCAGCACATTTTGTATACATAAAGAGATAATAAGCGGAACCAGGGATACCATTATACCCAGAATATAAAACCAGTCTAAAGTTTCATTATCCAGGAAATTAATTGTCGTGACCAGAGCTATGGTTATACAGAGAAGAACGAAAATTTTGCTCATTATTTCAAGGAATTTTTCATCAAAAATGCTTATTAAAAAAAGAGAAACAGTCTTGAACCTGTGTTTCTTATATTCAACTGTGCCAGTAAATATATGAACATCGGGGATTTGTTCGCAGCTGGTATTTTCACTGTATTTCTTTTCTAACAGATAATTTTCGAGGTTGCCAAACTCGGATTGGTTGTACAATTCAAAAGCGCCTTCTGTCCTTTTTTAAAATTACTGTATGTGAACTAGTTTAACAGTACTTCTTCAATTGTTAAAAAAATTGCTATATTAATCTGTGAGAAGGATCTGTTTAAAGAACTTTATTTAGCCCCAATCTTACCAACATACCAAAAAATAGGACGAATTCTCCGCCCGTGAGGAATACTATACTGAGACCACACGGGCTATGTATACTCTTCTCTTTTATTTTGGGGAGGGGCTCAGATTAGAGAAGGATATCAACCGATCAACAAAGACCATCAAGCTGTATTAATTGAAGAAAAATCAGCTTCAGCAAAAAGAATTAAAGTTACACAAAAAAGGTACCGAAAAACTGCTGACAGGAATAATTTTGATCTGGTTTCTTTAGAAAAAGTTTACCGGTATGCCTGAAACCTTACACGCATACCGGAATAATTCATTATTTTTACCTTATTTTAAACCTTAAACCTCGTCGGGTTCCGGAACATACCAGTCTTCACTATTATCAGTTTTCTGATCGTCGTCAGGTTCAGGAATATACCAGTACCCGGTGTCATCATAATCGTCAGTAGTTTCATCAGCGTTATCATATTCCTCACCTTGTTCAGAGGAAGTGTTGTTTAACTGCTGATAAATTTCAGTCATGTTTACACTAACGTTTTCAGAAATATTTTCTTCTCCACCATACCATCTTGCAGGCAGTGGATAGTTAAGGTCGCCTCTGTATGTTTCGGGAAGGAAGATGCGGGTTCCCCTATTCTGAAGGGCTGCCACAAAGCCAGAATCAACAGCATCAAGCCTTGCCTTATATACCGAAGCCTCCTCGTATTCCTTTATGCGGTAGTGGGCAAAACGCTTGTTATAAAGGGCAGAAGGTGCATTGGGGTTGATTTTAAGAGCACCGTCATAAGAATTGACTGACTCATTAACGTCTCCCATTACATTGTATAGATACCCCTGGTTGTACCATGCCGTTATGCAGTCTGGTTTAAATTGTACCACTTTATTAAAGCATTCAAGGGCAGCATTGTTACTGCTTATTGCGAAATAAGCGCATCCTTTGAAGTACCAGGCTGCAGCATTGTCTGGAGCATACTCAAGGGCTTTGTCATAGCTGGCAATTGCTTCCTGATATCTCTCCATTTTAGAGAAAACAAAACCCTTGTTATTAATCGCATCAACATTTGTCGGGTCCAGCTTAAGAATCTGATCATAACAGGCGATTGCTGCTTCGAAATCTCCCATCGCTTCCAGAGCCTTGCCCTGCCGGTACATTATCTCTCTGTTTTCGGGCGTAATCCGGAGAATCTCCCCATAGGTTGAAGCAGCTTCCTCATACCTGCCAAGTTCTTCATACAAAGAAGCTTTCTCAGCCAGCACCTTTGAATTAGCAGGATCAAGTTGCATGATTCTGTCGTAATCCTCCAGAGCCGCTTCCTGCCTTCCGGATCTGGCTAAAGCAAAAGCTCGACCCTCCAGAGCCTCTATATTTTCCGGCTCAAGTTCAAGAAGAGGATTGAAACAGGAAACTGCTTCTTCGTACCTGCCAAGGTTTACAAGGGCCAGAGATTTTCCCTGAAGGGCTTCAGGATCACTGGAATTAAGAGCAAGTAACTGATCGTAGTAAGCAACTGCTTCTTCTGATCTTCCAAGGGTGCTCGATGTAGAAGCTATCCCATACCAGGCATTGCTCGATTGGGGGTCAATATCAAGAGCTTTTTTGTAACACTCCAGAGCTTCCTCGCCTCTTCCGAGTTTGTCAAGGGCAGAGCCTTTCTCATACCAGGCCTCGGTGCGTACAGGATTAATCTTAAGAGTCATTTCGTAAGAATAAAGTGCATCCTCGTACATCTCAAGTTTGCTGTATGTTGAAGCTTTGCCGTACCATGCGGAATCGTAACTGAATTCCGGACTCAGGGCGTTAAAGCTCCCTGAAAAATCCGAGCTCTCTTCTGGACTTGCATACTTGTAGCCCAGAAGGTAAGACCAGAAACCTCCTGAAATTGTCCTTTGTGGGCTGACATCCGGACTATTACCTTCAACTGACCTGGAAGTCGAGTTTCCGGATAATACTTCCATATCCTTGTTCAATCTGAAACGAGCAATAGAATACCCTGAATTTATCTGGAGAGCCTGACTGTAGCAATCTGAAGCTTCTTGGTATCTTTCGAGCTGATCAAGGAGAAGACCTTTGTTGTACCAGATTTCAGCACTATCAGGGGCAACGGCAAGAACTTTATCATAGCACACAAGAGCATTTTCATATTCCCCTATTTTTGCCAGGGCAAAAGCTTTGCCGTACCATGCAAGTGTGTAATTTCCATTAAGATCGGTGGCTTTATTATAACTTTTTACGGCATCTTTGTATTGTTCGAGTTTTGAAGAATCATATCCTTTTCTATACCAGACTTTAGCATATCCGGAATCAAGTTTAAGGGCTTTATCGTAGCAGTCAGCGGCTTCTTCATACCTGTTAAGTCTGTCAAGGTCCTGACCTTTTAAGTACCAGATCACTGCATGATCTGATTCGGTCTCAAGAATCCGATTATAGCACTCAAGAGCAGATTCGTAGTTCTCAAGTTTATCAAAAGCCAGCCCTTTATCGTACCAGATTTTAACTGCAGGAGATTTAAACTCGGGAACTTCAGAATAACTGGCAAGTGAAGAATCGTAGGTATTAAGCTTTCCGAGTACAGCATCTCCAGCCTCTTCTATCGCAATTCCTGCATTGGGGTTAAGAGCTCTATCATAGCAGACTATTGCATCATCGTACTTTCCCATTTTATCAAGTATAGAGCCTTTGCTATGCCAGGCTTCAGAGTTATCAGGACTATAAATGAGTATCTGGTCATAACACTGCAGAGCCTCTTCATTTCTACCAAGCTGTTCGAGACAGAGACCTTTCTTCTGCAGGGCACTAAAGTTTTCAGGCTCTGAAAGGAGGACAAATTCATAGCAGGTCAGGGCATCCTGATACATCTCCATCCTCTCAAGGTTTACGCCTTTATTATACCAGGCCTCCACAAGGTCAGGATTAAGGGAGATAGCCTGATCATAACACTGTATTGCAGCTTCATAATCCCCGGACATATCATACATTATTCCTTTCTGAGTCCAGAGTTCAAAATCGTCAGGAGTAATGTTAAGAGCTCTTTCAAAACAGCTCATTGCTTCGTCGTATTTTTCAAGCCCGGCATAAGCCTTTCCCTGCATTTTCAGAGTTTCGGAAGAGTTGGATCCATGTTCAATTGAACTCTCATAAGAGGCTAAAGCCTCCTGGTCAAGGCTGAGTTTCTCAGAAGCAAGGGCTTTCTGGAACCAGACTCTGGAAAGATAATTATCCGTAGCGAGACTTTTCTCGTAACAGTTGACAGCTTCGACATAATTTTGAGTCAGAAGGTTCTCATTGCCTTTTTCATACCAGACCCCGGAAGAAACCGGGAAGGTTTCAATAGCCCTGTCGTAGCAGTCAATTGATTCTTCGTATCTCTCCAACGCGGTCAGAGCACATCCTTTTCCATACCATGCCATTGACGAGTTAGAGTCCATTTCAAGTGCATCTTCAAAGCATCCTATGGAAAGCTCATATTCATTGAGAGAATAAAGTTCATTGCCTTTACTTAACAGGCCTTCTACAGAAGCCGGGTGCTGCGCAAGTACCTCTTCAAGAGTGGGAATAGCAGCAGGGAAGTTATCTCCTACAATATTTGTCTGGCTTTCAGCTGCTTCCGCTGCAGGTAAAAAACCTGAGGTAAAAGATGAAACAAAGGCCAGAAGAATGAAAGAACAAACGATCAAAGAAGTTTTTTTAATTGAGCTCATTAAATACCCCGATTCATTCTAATGAGTTCCTGTGGAAAATTTTCATAAGCAGTCTATCAGTATCATCTAAGATCACTCTGATATGTAGTTTCCTAAATGATGTAAACGAGAACATCCAGAGATAAAAGTCACTGTACAAATTCCTTTTGTTTCCCCCGAAGAGAATTTACCCAGTTCGAACCGGATTTCTTCCTATAACTTTCCAGTAGATACTCATTTAATTTGAAGAGCTCCTTCCATATATAATTAATGCAGTTTAAAAAGGGACTACCGGATTAATATGAGAATTATCAGTTTTTACTAATTTATAAATCTCATATTGTGGTCATATTTTTTTGGGTGTTTGGTTTGCAGATAACTGTTCAATTCACAGGAAAACGTTGAATTTATAGCAGATAGTCACGGTGTTTACAGGTAAGGATTGGGTTCCGGTAAATTGCAAAGTTATTATCTTGAAGGAAACTATAATTATCTCATAATTGTCCGGAGTAATTAATATTATTATTTAAACAAAAACCTTTTCAGTACAAAATCTGCAAGATATGCATAAAGTATATACCTCAACATTTCTTATTGCAGAAGCATGCAGAAAGAAGACCTGGTTTATTTTCGGAGATGGTTTTTCGAGTATGTGAACAGATTATTTTCTCCCGACTCTTTCATCCAGGAAAATCTTGAGCTAAAGATCGAACACACGGAAAGAGTTTGTGAAAATATCCTTTTACTTGCAAAATCGACGAAAATCAGCGAAAAGGAATGCATGCTTGCCGAAGCAATAGCCCTGTTTCATGACCTGGGTCGTTTTGAGCAGTTCATTAAATACAAAACGTTCAGAGATTCAGAATCGGAAAATCATGCGATTCTGGGCGTAAAAATTCTGAATAAAGAAAGAGTTCTCTCCCGCCTTTCCGGAGAAGAAGAAAACCTCATCCTGAAAGCTATAGAATATCACAACCTGATGGAAATTCCAGAAAATGTAGAGACCTGCAGTAAACTTTATTTTTTCTCCAGGCTGATAAGGGATGCAGACAAGATTGACATCCTGAGGCTTGCCAGTGAAGAATATGCAGAAGAGGGATGCAGGAACCCGGCGCTTGAACTATATCTGCCAGATGCTCAGGGGTATTCGGAACCCATAGTATCAGAGATCCTGAATAACAGAATGGCAAAAGTTGGGGATATGAAAAACAGAAACGACGTAAAACTTCTTCGTCTGAGCTGGATTTTTGACATAAATTTTCCTGCAACTTATTCCCTTCTTAAAGAGTACGGATATCTAGAGGCAATAATGGCCTCTCTTCCTGAAACAAAAGAAACGGGCATTTTGAGAAGGCATTTTGAAAACTATTTGAATGATATAGAATCAGAAACCCGATACGGCAACAGTAAAACATAAAACCGGAAATTAAGTCTTAAACAGGCGGGCTCCTAAAAAAATCGGTTTGAAATAAATTGCCCGGGGTATTTGAGATACCATATACGGTACCTCATTGAAATTTATGATTGAAACATATACAGGATATATTGGTTGAAGTAGCATTGATTGAAGTAGCATTGATTGAAGTTGAAGTAGCTTATTCAAGGTATCTTCTGCGATATTCATTTCCAAGGCTGCGCCGGTAATCTGAACGTATCTGGTTTCTTGACTGTTCTTCAAGCATGGATTCAAGAGATTCCTTCCCGGGTTCTTCCTGTTTACAGGTCTCCTTTCCTTCGTTCAGATCGAGTGCAACCTTATTTTTGTCAAGCCTGCAGTTAACCGCCAGGAGTCCGGAAGGCTGGTCAATGAATTCCACCTCAATTCCAGGAAGCCTGCGCAGCCTGGAACATAGGGCTTCCATACCCGGGTTCTCCGTAGCATAATGGGTTGCATCAATCAGGCAGAGATCTTCATGCGTTCGGAGGATGTCATGCTTAAGTTCGGATGAGATAAAGGCATCAACTCCGTTTTCCCTGGCGATTTCAAGATATTCGTTCCGAAAGCCGCTACCCCCTATAACCATCACCTTACTGATTTCATCCTTTTCTCCGGCGTACATAACGGGGGTCTGCAGACAATCAGAAACATGGGCTGCCAGTTCAGCTGAGGAACACGGTTCGATTTCCCCTATCCTTCCGATTTCTGAAGTCCGGATATTTTTGAGCCCCAGGCGGGTGGCAAGAACATCATTAATTCCTCCTTCAGCTCTGTCGTAATTAGTGTGCATGCTGTAAAGGGAGATCCCGTTTTCAAGAGCAATCCTGAGGGAAGCTGCCAGAGGCTTTGAAATTATATTTACCGGATGAAAGATAAGGGTATGATGAGTAATCAGCATGTCTGCCCTCATTTCTGCCGCTTTTTTAAGAACGTAGGAGTTTGCATCCAGGGCAACTGCTATCCTGTTCACATCATCCTCAAAACCAAGGATCAAACCAATTCTACC
>NZ_JJQY01000049.1:0-8507 GCF_000979295.1 Methanosarcina sp. 1.H.T.1A.1
CACTGTAATCCAGGAAATAAACAACTTCGGGTTCAACTTTTATCAGGATGGTGTAGGGATCAGGAGGCATATCAGCAGTAATCGGGAATTTTGCTGTCATGATTTCTCCGACTCTCCGAAGATCTCCTTCATCGGTCACTATCGAGGCTTTACCTTCCACCTGGAGGGCCTGCATACCAAACCAGTCAGGTTCGTCTTCATCAACCGTATAAGCCACATTCGGGTTGTTCGTTATGTTCCGGACTTTTCGGGTGTCTTTATTGGTCGCAAAATAAACGGTTGCGTTTTCGGAAACATATGCCATAGTATGGGCCATTGGTTTTCCTTCCGGGCTTACGGTTGCCAGGTTAAGGTAGTAATGAGTTGCAAGGTACTCGTAAATCTTCTCTTTGAGCTCGTCTGTCATCTTCCCCCACCAGTTTGTAGTATTACTCAGTAGAACTTCTTTTAATAAGCCTTTGATAAGCTTTTGATAAGCCTCATATTTCGAACCCGCAAGATATCTGCATATCTGCAATAGGCCTCTGATCCCATAACAGGAAAAAACTCTCCTCCCTGTTCACGGTTGTTTTCCCTATACAATTTATAGAAACAAAACTTATAAATTTTGCTTCTTAAATTTTGCTTCTTAAATTTTGCTTATTAAATTTTGCTTATAATTATCAGTTCTTATCCTGAGCCAGCCTGCTGGGTTGAAGCCTACTCTTTCAAAAACATACAATGCATAATATAATTTCCTGTTAATATATGTATTTTGAAATCCATTATAGAAATGTAGGGGGAGACCATCAATGAATTATGATATGCAAAAAATTTCAATATTCTTGAAAATTTCTTGTTTCTGTTTAATTTTTTTACTGATAGCCACCGCAGCATCTCCTGCCGCCAGCTCGGAATCTTATGTTTCCGATCAGGGAGGAGAGGGACAGACAGACGTTATGGATGTGGAAGTCAGAGTCAATCCTGACAAAGATGTCAACTGTGTGAAAACAATGGAGTCGGGAAGTACGAAGATTGCGGTCCTGGGATCGGCCGAACTGGATGTTGAAAAAATACTGGAAAACTCAGTAAAGGTAAGTTCGGTAAAGTCGGCAGGGGAAGTGGAGCCGTATGCTATGGAATACAGAGACATTGATTCTGACGGGTATAAAGACCTCGTTATGAGCCTTGATTGTCATGAACTGATGACTCAGCTGGACCTTAGAAAATGCTTCTGCAGGGAAGTACCCTTAAATGTCAGAGCCGTACTTGAAGAAAACGCAGGAACAAAAACAATAGAAGGTAGCGATACGACCCTTATCCTTCCGCGCTTCAGGTGATGGACAGTTCCACCCCCCGAAGGTTCCGGAAAATCCTATCAATATTCGAGATCATGAGATGTATTTTTTCGATATATCAACTGTCCCGGACCGAAAAAAGCAAATATTAGGGGTGAGTTGCAATTCCATAAAGATTATAATAAACATAAAGAAGTGAAGAAAAAAATGTTTGTCTTTGATTTCAAAAACCCGGCAGAAACCCTTAAATGGGTCAGTATGGACGATAGGGTGATGGGCGGGACTTCAAGAAGCCATCTGGTTTATTCCGGAGGAAAGGCCCACTTTAAAGGGGAGGTAGAACTGAATGAGGAACTGCTGGGATTCGCTTCTGTGCGCTCTAAAAACGATACCTTTGACCTGAAAGCCTTTGAAGGCGTCCTTCTCCGGGTAAAAGGAGATGGGAAGACCTACAGGCTTAACATGAAGACCGAAAGGCATCACGACGGGTTCCTATACCAGCATATATTTGAAACCCGGGAAGGGCAGTGGATAGATGTTGAAATTCCTTTTGGAAAGTTCCTTCCCTTCTTCAGAGGCAGGAAAGTGGAGAACGCTGCTCCTCTAAACCCTGAAGATATCAGATCCTTTGGTTTCATGATTGCCGGACAGAAAGGAGATTTTGATCTGGAAATCGAGCACATAAAAGTGTACGGTAAGTAATAGTTATCAAGATTAAGGTATCAAGATTAAGGGTTTTTTCCAGCCAGCAGCTATCGCTTCGTGTGCATAATTTTACTCCACACAAAGTCTGAGAGGTAATGAACCTACATTGAAAACACAAGCCCGAAAAGCATCGCTGATCCCACCCATATAGGAAGCCTGCCAGCATCAATGTCTAAAAGAATGAGCAGGGTATAGAGCAGGGGATAGAGCAGGGAATAGAGCAAAACTTAAGGGGTGAGGGTGAGGATCACAGGGCCGAATACCGGATGGTGCAAGATTCCCCTGTGCCCGAAAAACCGCTGGTGGGGATGCCAGATCACCTTTAAGACTCCCCCGCGCCGGTATGGGCTGCTCTTTATGCCAGGGTCCGAACTTATAAAGAACATCAGAGATAGGCAACCGAAAAAATAAGTATTCTCCGGCTTTTCAGTTAACTTTCAGGGAAAGGAAGAATTGGTCTTTCCAGAAAAAAGAGACTCAACAGTACCAGGAACGGTACAGCTAAGTTTATTTTATCATGCGTTTTTCCGGATGGCACGTTTTTAGACCTATTTCCGTTTTTTCGAAAAATGAGGTGTTTTTGGATTTTGGGCTGAAAACTAAATATAAATCGGCTCTTTTATATAAAACAAATTGAATAAGACCGGAAGGTAGGGGTAGAAGTCTAAATGGAAGAAGCAATCAAGCCTTTCGCTTCTTCACACATTCTTTTAGTTTTTCTTCAAGCCGGATCCGTGAAATAAAAACCCCAAACTGGGTCGCAATGGTTTCAATAACAGTGCGCACACTATCCGAAAGCTCATATTCCATCCTCGAGGAAAGATAAAAGGCGGCAATAACCTTTTTTTCAGACTTTACGGGAATTATTGCCGTAGCCCTGAGGTTTTCCTGCCGGAGCACATCATCTCTGGAGGTCAGAAGGAGGTCTATGTGCTGTTTATAGACAGGCTGCCCTATCATAACGAGCTTGGCATTTGGAGAATTTGCATTATAATAAGAGGCATTCTCGACAAAGGTAGGAGAGAGACCGCGATGGATGGCAAGAGTCATATCGCCGGTCTCTTCATCAATCAGATAGATACCACCGGCATTGATTTCATCTATCTGAAGGCATGAATCAAGCAGCCTGTCAAGTGTCTCATCCAGGTAAGTCGAAGTGCTCAGAGCAATTCCAAGGTCCCTCTGGATATAAAGCAGCTTCTCTTTTCGTTTTCTTTCGGTAATATCAAGAATTATGCCTTTAAGGTACTTTACGACTCCATTCTCATCGGCTTCGATAAAGGTTCTTTCATCAACCCAGCGTACTTCCCCGGACTTTGTCAGTATCTGGTATTCCTGAGAAAAATCAACGTTGTCTTCTTCGATCCTTCTTGAGAGCTCTCTTTCGACTCTTTCAAGGTCGTCAGGGTGCACAATGTTCCCATATAGAAGTTTTCCTGACGTGAATTCTTCTACCGTATACCCGAACTGCTTTATATTCTCAGAAACAAACTCTGCAGGCCAGTACTTCTCTGGCCGCCACAGGAAAACAGTAACAGGAACTTTATTTAATACTGAGATAAGCTCCTTTGCCATCTCAAGTGCATTGCATAAAGCCATCTCATTGAGATATTTGCAGGACTTTTGCCTGCCATTACTTCCGTTTTTAGCCGAGTTCGAAGCCGCTTTAGCCATCTTATTCTCCATACAGGAACCTTTTACAGGAAGCTATGAGAAAATATCACATATTTAGTCTTTTTGCTATAACTACATAGAAACACATAATAAATTAAAAAGATTGTGGTTTGAACTTCCAGATGTATCATGATGCAGAGGCTCATTAATGTTTGACCGATGGAATGTCTAAACATGGCAATTAACAGGAAAAAATAAAAACCATGGGAAAAATATATATACCAAACTCAAATCTGGCTTTTTTTCGGAAGTTGGGAGTTTCAGGTAAGAGATATTAAATAAGTTTTTTTACGAATTCTTTTATTGCCTTATCCTGCCAGCCGTCTATTATCAAAAAAATTAGTCATTGAGAAACGAGTTCTGATTAATTGAAAGATTGGTTTGACTTTATAAGTCAATTCAATAGGTCTATTTAATATATCACTGGAGCCATCTTCCTAAATATAATTAGTAGAGATAATTACAGTGGTAATTACAGTGATAATTACAGTGATAAAGTGATAATTACAGTGATAATTACAGTGATAAAGTGATAATTACAGTGATAATTATTAAATACATTTACGAAAGGCGATTACCAGAGACTTTTTTAAGTGCACCTGTGCTAAGATAAAGAAAGGGGGATTTACAATATGGAAGATAGTTTTCAAGGAGTATTGAAAGGACAGAAAATTGCTTATTTTTCCATGGAAATAGGGCTTCGCAATGAAATCCCGACCTATGCAGGAGGGCTGGGCGTACTTGCAGGCGATACGATTCGTTCGGCTTCAGACCTTACTATTCCGCTTGTAGCTGTAACTCTGGTTAGCAATAAAGGATATTTCAGGCAAAGTCTTGACGCCTCCGGAAGCCAGACCGAACAAACTGAAGAGTGGGACCCTTCACATTTGATGACCAAAATGCAGCAGGAAGTGAGCGTTAAAATTCAGGACAGGGACGTTAAAATCCAGGCATGGCACTATAACTGCAAGAGCCTGACAGGTGGCTGCGTACCCATTATTTTTCTCGATACCAATGTAGAAGGGAACTCCTGGGAAGACCGCGGGATCACCGATTTTCTTTATGGGGGTGAACATCCCTACAGGCTCAGGCAGGAAATTGTGCTCGGGATAGGGGGAGTGAGGATGCTTGAGGCACTTGGCTTTAAGATCCGGAAATACCATATGAATGAAGGGCACTCAAGCCTGCTTGCTCTGGAACTTTTAAAACGCAATGGTAAGGACCCTACGAAAGTAAAGGACCTCTGTATTTTTACCACCCATACTCCTGTGGAAGCAGGGCATGACAAGTTTGATTACGGGCTTGTGGAAGACCTGATCCGGGATAAAAACGAGGTGGAAATCCTCCGAAGGTTCGGAGGGGCAGACCGTTTTAATACGAGCCTTTTTGCCCTTAACCTGTCCAACTATGTCAACGGCGTCACAAAACGGCACAGCCGGGTCTCAAGCGAACTTTTTCCCGGATATTCAATCCAGGCAATAACAAACGGTGTTCACTCCTATACCTGGACCTCTCCTTTTTTCAGGCAACTTTTTGACCGCTATCTTCCGGGCTGGGCAAATGAACCCGAACTCCTGGTAAGGATCGGAGGAATCCCGGATGACGAGATCTGGGAAGCTCACTGGAATGCAAAAAAAGCGCTCATAGATGAGGTTAACAAAAGAACAGGGGCAGGCATGGACTATGAGACCCTGACAATAGGTTTTGCACGGCGTATGACAGAGTATAAACGTGCAACCTTAATCCTCTCCGACCTTGAAAGGCTCAGAAAGGTAAACAGGAGAGGCAGGATTCAGCTTATCTTTGCAGGCAAAGCCCATCCGCACGACGAGGCTGGAAAACAGCTCATAAGAGATATTTTCAAAACCATAGAAACGCTCCGGAACGAGATCAAGATCGTCTTTCTGGAAAATTATGATATGGACCTGGCCGCTAAAATGGTTTCCGGAGTTGACCTCTGGCTGAACACTCCAACCCGCCCTTATGAAGCCTCGGGCACGAGCGGCATGAAAGCTGCCCATAATGGGGTCGTAAATTTTAGCATACTTGATGGCTGGTGGATTGAAGGGTGGATCGAAGGGGTAACTGGCTGGTCAATAGGGCCCCAGCCCGAAGAACATCTTTCCGTAGAAGAAGCCAGGCTCTCTGAGCTTGATGACCTTTACAACAAACTCTACTACATTATCGTCCCCATGTATTACGACCGCAAAGATGAGTGGTTTAAACTGATTAACAACTCAATAGGTATGGTTGCATATTATTTCAACAGCCACAGGATGATGCGGCGTTATGTAACTCATGCTTATCTGTAAACTTATATCTGTAAACTTCAGGAATCAGGCTACTCTGATTAATCGATTAATATTATTTAGAAATCAGGGAGCGTATGAGAACAATTAAAAAACAGAAAACATAAAAAGTAGAAGTTGAAGGAAAAAAGTCCCGAAAAGGTTATGCTTTCTCGGTACTCAGCCTTTTAACTTTTTCACGGGCACTTTCAGCTTTTGTTTTGAGCCCTTTACTATCCCAGAGGTCAGCTGCAATCTTAAAAGCATTTTCTGCTCCCCTCGGATTTCCAAGTTTAAGGAAAACCATTCCCTTTTCATACCAGGCTTCGGGATGATCGGGCTTAAGACGGGTTGCCTTCTCAAAAGCGTGCAGTGCCTCTTTTTCCGAACCGGCTTTAAAGAGAATTTTTCCCCGGAGCTGCCAGGCTTCGGCATTTTCAGGTTTTATCTCAAGAGCTTTTTTAAAAGACTGCACAGCTTTTTCCTGCTCTCCAAGTCTGAGATGGAGTTTCCCAATTTCAAACAGGGTATCCGGGTCATCAGGATTTCTTTCCAGGGCTTTTTCAGATTCGCTGAGTTTCTCTTCACAAAAGCGTATTCGGGCGAGCACTGCATCCTTGCCTTCCCAGGCGTGTTTCTGCACAGGGTTCAGGAAAATCGATTTCTCAAAAGCCTCAAGAGCTTCCCGGAAGTGCTCAAGCTTTGTTAGAGCAAACCCCAGGTTAGCCCAGAGCCCTGCGTTATCGGGCCTAATTTCCGAGGCTCTTTTGAAGATCTCGAGAGCTTCTTCATAGCGTTTGAGTTTCAGCAGGGAATTTCCTTTACGGAACATGGCTGCAAAATCCAGAGGTTTTTCTTCAAGCACACGGTCAAAGGCTTGAATCGCGAGTCTTAACCTTCCCTGTCTGTAAAGAGCCACTCCTTTTTCATAGAGGTCTTCTGCCTCTGTGCTTTCCGGACTTCCGTCTTCCCCCCCACCTCCGGGAATGTCCTTTTCAAGCCCGGTTTCAGAGAGGTATCTGAACCCTGCCGAATCCTCCCGGTCAGGCCTGGTATCAAGATATATAAACTCCTCTTTTGGCACGAAGGACTTGCAGATCCATCCGGACTCAGCCCTTCGGTTAGTGATTATACAGTACCCGTTTATGTATTTTGAACAGACCCCGCAGCAGTAGATGTGCCTCTCCAGACGGTACCGTATCTGGTCAAGCTCGGTAGTAACCAGTCCCTGGTTCAGCCGCGTTTTGAAGGTTTCATACGGAAGATTTTTGATTTTAATATAGACTGTTGAAGGAGCAGGAGGGTCCCATTCAAAGGGTTTTTCGGTTTGCTTTTTGTGGATCATAATTTTCGTTGAGAGTTTCGGTTTAGTCGTATCGGTGTTTTCGAGTCCTGAGGATAATAAGCCTTTTTCGAAGCTTGCAGTTATTCATTTTACTAAAGAACTCATTACCCCATATTTTAATAATTACACAAATTAATTAAAGTCACGAATATTTTTATTAATTAGCATTTAGTCAGCATATTTGCTATAAATAAGGGAGGGTAAATTTATGAGTTACAAACAAACGCACGGCGTCCCAGCTCTATTCTCTTTTTTCATCCCCGGTCTGGGCCAGCTTGTAAAGGGGCACGTGTTCAAGGCACTTGGCGTCTGGGCAGCCCTGCTAATCAGCGCATTCATGAGCATTATCGGAATAGGGATTTTAATGGGAATGGTTGTATGGGTCGCACAGATCTATGATGCCTACAATGCCTGAATGAAGAAACAGGTTGCTCAGGAACTCGGAGATTTTCCGGGAGTTGCACTGCAAGTGCAACAGTCCGCAGTCCGTTTCACTCGCTTCGCTCGCTCAAGCGGACTAATTTATGGATTTTAGCTATGAGCTTCACTGCACTCAATTGGACTAATTTATAGATATTTCTCAATCCATACAACGTCATTCACTTTATCATGTCGTTTTTGTCACGCTCGACGCAGGAGAGCGGTCTTTCCCAAAAAGATATAACAGAAGAAAAAACCCGAAAGTGAAAAACTATCGAAGAAGCCGTAAAAAACAGAAAATGAAAAAATCGAATTCTGCCTGAAAAATACATTTTTTGAGTCTTTTTTCATTTTGGCTTCTCTTTTCTGCTTTTTTTGCAGGGCCGCCAGACAAGCTGGCGGAGGCGCTTATATTTATCTGTGAATTAAAATGAGGCTCCCGAGATCAAGGAAAGTGTTCTTCGGACAGGAAAGACAGTTCTGAATTCAGTATCTCCTGGTGAACCACCAAAAAAGAAGTAAAGGGAAAAAAGGTTTAAGAGAAATTCAGGTTCATCAGCCATTTTCCAGTTTATTAAGTTCCTGAATTCTCAATTCCACGACGTCCATGGCATCTTCAAAGAGCTGCCTGTTGATTTCGATTCCGAAATATTTCTTGAGTTTTTCTTCAGGGGGCATTGTCGAACCCGCAGAAAGGTAGGCAATGTAGTTTTTATTGAAGGTTTCCGGGGCTTCCCTGTACCTGTCTCTTATACACATCTCCGAGCCCACGAGACGGACTCCTATCTCGTATGCCGT
>NZ_JJQY01000136.1:0-8357 GCF_000979295.1 Methanosarcina sp. 1.H.T.1A.1
GTTTAATGTTTTAGATAGTAAAACTTGCAGGGCAGGAGATTAAAGATCTGGTTGATAGCTAACAAAAACTTCAGATTTTTCTCAGAAATTCGAGACTGGATTGTAATCCGACCTTCCGCAGATGTCTTCAAAAAAAGAACATTTTTCTTGTTATCGTTTTTGGAGAATTATTCGAAAATCTGCAGTTATTATCTCAACTGAAGCTTCTGGAAATAAGTGCTGGAAGTTTTCAATGAAGGCAAAAGGTCGAAAATTGCGGGATATTTCAAAAACACATGGGATATTTCAAAAACACATATTTGAATAACCTGAGTAGTTTTCAGACAAAACGATAGCAGTAAAAATTGTGAAAATTGAAAGGACATCTGCGGAAAGTGGGTGTAATAACCGTGTACATTATATCAAATGCCGTATCGTTTTCGGAAGTCGGATGGGGAGCCGATCACTACCGTATCTTGTTTTTCGATCCGATCCAGCTTTGCCATGTACTCAGGTTTGAGCTTGGGCTCAATCGCTTCTTCGTACTGCTGCACCATATCACAACCTATCTTATTAATGCCTTATTAACTCATACCCTGTGAGACATTAGGGCAGGGTTTAATCCCTGCACTTTACAACTTTGCGGAAATTTCTACGGTATTCCAGCTTTTCGATAAAGGTGTCTCTCGAAAATGCGCTGTTAAACTTCGCTGTTTTCGTTACTACACGGTCAGGTTATCATAAAAAAACGGGAAGTCACTTTTGGTGATATAGTCAATCATATGAAATTTTACTATCCTCTTATTTTAGCTTTGTTCGTGATTGTTTTCTTCGTTGTGGTAATGGATAAATATAGAACCCTATACTAATTTTGAAATTTTTAATCTGAATATTTTTTTTGTTTTGAGAAAATTTTTCGCTTAAGTAATTTAATATAAGTGTGAAAAGGTATTAAAATTCACAATCGATTATAAGCTTTTGAATATTATCTCAGAGACTGAGTTTTAACCGCAAGGAGAACCCCCATGAAAGTATTGATTGTAGATGATGATCCCTCATTTTTAGAGCTATCAAAGATATTTTTAGAAGTTTTCCACGATATACCCTCCGATACTGTGGATTCTGCAAGAGAAGCTCTCAAGATGTTAGAGAAAGACTCCTATGATGTGATAGTCTCGGACTATGATATGCCTGTTATGAATGGTATCACATTCCTAAGGACTATCCGTGATAAGAGAATCAACATTCCTTTTATTCTATTTACGGGAGTTGGAGAAGAACTTATGCACCAGGCAATGCAAAATGGTGCAAATTCTTTCATTCTGAAAACCAGTGACCCAAAAACTCAGTATTCAGAGTTATCAAAACGAATCTGGCAGGTTGTAAATAGCAGTTAATCAAGCTCCGAGTAACTTTTATTGAGAAGCTGATCACCTAACACAACAGAAATCGGTTCGCAGAATACGGTCAAAAAATAGTAAATGAAAAGAAAGAAAAGTTTGTGAGCATAGATGAACTTTGATGTCCTGGTGCTTCCGGAATTATTTGATAGGGTTCCCTCAGAGCTAAAACTAACAGTTCAAAGCGAATGTGCCCTTCAACCAGTGTTTTGTGACTTATTATGCTCTTTCTCTTTTAGATATCAGGTTTAAGGCTATCAAGAAGCTGGAAACGAATATTATAGCGATTACTGCCGTATTTGTTGGGCTGCTTATACCTGAAAAATTATTGATAAAAGGACTGGTAATAGAATAAGCAGCATTACTGGCGGAATAAGTCCTTGTATGCAGTCCGTAGTAAGCCGACTCCAGAAGTACTGCTATAAGCGAAATTAAAACTGCTATCATAAAACTGCGGATTATAATGTCAAGTCTCATTCCTGGTCATCTTTTACAACTACATCCTGAAATAATTTTTGATAATTTTTGCTGATGGCGATTTTGAAATAATGCCTCATAATTGTGTGTAGTTGTCAGGTTTACATATGACCAACTATTAATCTCTCATACAAAACTTTAATGAAAAAATGACTCAGTGCTTAGATATGTCGTGAGAGTTGAGCCACAAGTTAACCAGCTTTAAACCTAATAACTGGTTAGATAATTTTCTAAAACGATATCAGGAAAAAATATTCTAAATTATAATGACGACCTGCCGAAAGTAAGATAATGAACCAAATTTGCTAGAATTACGTGTGAAATTGAGCCAAAAACCTACAAGATATAATTATGATAATATAAAACATAACCTTATTTTATTTGAATTAAACTTAAGCAACCAAATTGTATACAATAAAAGTAAATTAAATACATTCATATATTTTGATTTACTATCCTATTTTTAATGAGTGCGTGGAAATAATCCAAGCATACTGGACTAAATAATTAAAAACTTAGTAGTTGAATACCGTTTCTTTGTAGTAATTTGCCCAGTTTTTAAAATAGAAGTGATGTTTGGGAGCTAATCACAGGATAAAAATAAAAGGGATGTGGATATAGATGGACATAAATATAGCAGATATAATTACAACCATCATCGTAGGAGTTTTAGGCGAATCTGCTAAGGGTTTTGGAGGGACACTTGCTCTTATTGTAGCCGGATGGCTTTACTCCGTTTTAGTTCTATTAGTTTTATTGCTGTTTTTTGCAGTATACTACATTGTATCTGCTAAGGCTATATCGAAGATAGCCGAAGATAGAGGCATTACTGATCATAAGATATTCGCTTGGATACCAATACTCAGGGTAGTACGTTTATTCGAGATTATAGATTTTAAGATCCCATGGTGGTTAAACTTTTTTGTCGTAGTGGTATTATTGCTGTTCTTCCAATTGTTTTTTTGTATAATGGTATTGGGTTTATGGATTAAGATAGCTTACATGTATCTAAAAAGAACAGGGGAAGCAGTAATATTAGGTTTGCTCTTCGGTCTACCGGGATTGAACATAATACTTGCAATATATCTTGCTTATTACTATAAAGAGGAACACATAACAAAAAAACATACAGTTGCGGAGGCATCACCAGTTGTTGGAACACTTCCAATAATGGAGCAACATATGGCTGTTCAGGTAAATCCTAAACAAAATACTGAAAAAATCGAACCTAAAGTTACAGAGGCATCACCAGTTGTTGGAACACTTCCAATAATGGAGCAACATATGGCTGTTCAGGTAGATCCTAAACAAAATGCTGAAAATTAAGACATATGTCGTGAATTTGTCGGCGTAGATACCGATGGAAAAAAGAATAACAAAAAAGAAAGTGTCATCAAATCAAGGAAGTGATTAAATGGCTTTTTGCAGAACATGTGGTTCTGAAATTTTAGCAGATGCTGAGATTTGCCCTAAATGTGGAGTTAGACAAAAACCAAATGAACAGAAAAGTCCTGATATAGCTGCAATATTATCTTTCCTATGGGTCGGTTTAGGTCAAATTTATAATGGTCAACTCGGGAAAGGTCTTCTGTTTATGGTATTACAGATAGCAAATTGTTTTTTGTTTGCTTTAGTCATCGGACTTATAACCGTTCCGGCTTTCTGGTTTTATGGAATTTATGATGCTTACACCATAGCAGAAAAAATAAATAACGGCGAAGAAGTTTCAAATAAATTACTATGAAATTCTGATTTCATAAATAATTTATGTACCAATAGAGCACAGTAGTTCCGAATAACCCAAGTTCCGAATGAGGAATTTGACAGTCATTAAATATCTCACAGCAAATTAGGCAAAATGTTAAAATATTTTAACAATCGACAGGTAAAAAGTAAAATCAATATGTTTCTGTCATTCGGAAGTAAGTCTGATCGGAACTACTTATTTTACAGATATATTTTTATGTTTCTTACAGATACATTTTTTGCGTTTAATTAACAGGTGAGATTTTGCAGTTTTCATTTACATCAGAAACTCTAGTTGAATTCAGAGTTTCGCTTCAGTTGTGGTTTTAATAAAGTGTGAACTATTCATTTTAAATGAAAGAACAAAAAACTGATTAGCCATGAAAATTCACGTCCTCCAGCACTCCGCCCTCAACACCCTCGGCACCGTAGAAGAATACTCCAGAACTAAAAACCACCCTCTTGAGTCAACCCGCTTTTATAAAATCACAAATCCACCTTCGCTTGAATCTTTTGACCTCCTCATTATCATGGGCGGTCCTATGGGAATCTACGATTACGAAGAAAACCCCTGGCTAAGAGACGAAAAAGCCTTCATAAAACAGGCAATCGAAGCAGGAAAGCCTGTGCTCGGGATCTGCCTCGGTGCCCAGTTACTTGCAGACGTCCTCGGCGCCCGCGTCTATGAAAACGAGCACAGGGAAATGGGCTGGTTTCCTGTAAAGACAGTCCGGACGGAGGGAAATAAACCGGAATTTCTGGAGGGGCTGCCGGAAGAAATCACAGTTTTCAACTGGCATTCCAGAACCTTTGACCTTCCAGCCGGGGCTGTGCATCTTTTCCGGAGCGAGGGATGTAAAAATCAGGGTTTTATTCATAACGGCAGGGTTGTAGCACTTCAATTTCACCCGGAAGTGCATAAAGAAAGGGTTGAATCCATGATCACGCGGTTTGGGGGAGAATCAGGAAACGGACCGTTTATCCAGAAAAAAGAAGAGATGCTCGGACAGGAGAAGTATCTGGCTGAGACAAAGAAATTCATGTTTACAGTGCTGGACAGGTTCGAAAAAATTATGCACTCTTAAAAGATGTCTTTACATCCTTGAAAAACGTCTTTACATCCTTAAAAGATGTCTTTAAAAGGATCTTTCACCCCTGAGATAAGGGTTGCAATATCTTTCAGCGCAAGGCTCTTCTTAAGCCCTGTGGGGAGAGCAATGTATTTCGGGCTCCAGACAGGGTTGAACTTTTCCTTGAAATCCCGCAGGCCTTTATAGTTATAGATATAGTCGCCGTTGGCAAAGATCAGAGATCCTACTTTATGCCAGAGAGGGGAAAACTGCCTCTTTTCAAGGCCTGAAAGAGGAGCCATTCCGAGAGAGAATCCCCGGTATCCGTTTTCTTTACCCCAGAGCATTAGTTTGATAAAAAGATATTACATAGTCCTGTCAGGGGCGATGGAACCATAGCGCATGAGGTCAACACTGAGCTCTTCTTTCTTTCCTCCTGCCCAGATGTTTGCAAAGGCAACGATTTCTTCATCATATATGATAACCGGTAAGAGATAACTGACAAGCCTCTTTAATTTAAGGGCTTTTTCCTGTATAGTACCTTTTTCTTCCATCAGGATCAAATGTCCTTTTGTTGTTGGATCTGAGTTCAGCCAAGGTTATGAATTGGAGTTAAGGATTAAAAATTTCTAATTTCGAGCCCATTCTTTTAAAGTAGATCTATTTTTTGCCAGTTCGCTGCCTGTTAGCTTCTCTCATGGTTAAATAACGATTTATCTAACCCTTACAACCTTATCACTGCAATATGTCGTTCATGTTACGCTCGACGAAGGAGAGCGGTCTTTCCTGCGAAAAAGAATAAGAGAACATAAAAGAGAGAACATAAAAGAGAGAACATAAAAGCCAGAAAATAAAAGCTGATGAATAAGCTTTTGAGTAAGAACTATAAACCAAAAGATCAAAACGGCATAAACTTCAATCTTTATCTCTCTTTCAAATCTGCTTTTGTTCTTTTTTACAGGGTCGCCAGACAAGCTGGCGGGGGTATTCTACTTTACCCTGAGATTGAAAAACTTTTTTCAGGAGATTAATATCTGGATGGATGCCTGATCCTGTGCGGAATTTATTAATCCAAACTGAATGAACTCATAAGGGCGAGAACGAAAACAAGTATTCCAGCTGTAAGAAATATAATCTCTTTTACAGTAAGGGGTTTTTCTTGGAGTTCGGGTGATTTTTCTTTCCAGTAAACGTTAAGGGAATTTAAAACCGGAATGAACGACAGAAAAGAGAGATGGGCAAGCAGCCAGATTGGTTCTTTCCATATGGTGGTCGTATTTATCCATATCCAGAAAATTATGAGAATTGCTGTTGGATAATTGACATGGTGACCTTCTTTTTTAAGCATATCAGAAAACCTGTCGAATAAGGAAGACATGAAATAGGGCATCAAGAGAGTTCTCCAGAAAGGAGAGACATCAAGATTATCTTTTTCTTTAAAATATTTCCAGCTTTTATAATTCCAGTATAATTCATAAAACCCCATGGATGCTACAGAAAAAAGTGCAAATTTCCAGACCGAAAGTACCCTGGAATAATTCTGTTCATTTTCAGTCATAATAACCCCTAACCATATTTACCCTTAGCCTGATGTTTATGATAGTAAAAATGTACCCAGCAGGATTATGGAAAAGAAAACTATTCCTATTATTAGCAGAGTTATCTGCCATCCTGTAAGAGGCTTTTCAGGAAGTTCAGGAGACATTTCACTCCAGTAGACGTTAAGAGAATTTAAAACTGGAATGAACGCTATAAATGAGAGATAGATAAGCAGCAAGAGAGGACCTTCTGCATACGGGCAAACTGTATTCAGAATCATCCATATAAATATAAGAAACGGCGTCGGATAATTTGTCTGACGGCCTTCAGCTTTAAGCATGTCAGAAAACTTGTCAAATAATGAAGACATAAAAATAGGCATAAAAAATGCTCTCCAGAAAGGAGAAACTTCAAGATTATCTTTTTCCTTAAGAAACTTCCAGCTTTTATAATTCCAGTACATTTGATAAAGTCCTAAACTTGCTATAGAAAAAAGCGCAAATTTCCATACCGGAATTACTCGGGAATAATTCTGTTTATCGTCGGGCATCGATAAACTCCATTTAATTTCAGTAGTCCATAATAACAAGCTCATAGAAATGTCTGATTCTTTAAAGAATGGAACTTAAGATATACAAAGCATATAAACTATAAAAAGTTATTTGTTATGAAATAAAAATGTAGGTGGGCCCAACTACCTCATTGGATGAAATATTCCAGACAAAAAGATCAGCAGACAAAAAGATCAGTAGACAAAAAGATCAGTAGACAAAAAGATCAGTAGACAAAATATCAATAAATTCCTGCTTACTTAGAACTCACAGGTTACTTTAGAGAGGATGCAGGGCATTTCTGCCCTTAGTCGAAACAGCAGGCATACATATATAAAAAAATTAAGGCATAAAAAAATTAAGGCATAAAAAAATTAAGGCGGGATTCACAAGGTTTCCACTTTTTCAGCGTGCCTGAAAGTAACAACCCCTTTACTCTCCTCACTCCCTGTCTTTACATTGTTTCTGGACACCGACACTACATGTTTTGTATCTGTTGGCTGCTGCCTGACCCCTGTCTTTCCGTTGTTCTTGAGGAACTTGAACTCCTTTGAAAGCATAACCAGCACCACTACCATCATAATATATTCTGTGACCGGCGCTGCAGACCAGACACCGTCGAGCCCGAAGAACCGGGGCAGGATGAACAGCAGGGGAAAGAGGAAAATGAATATCTTTCCGAGATGGATGAAGAGTGCTGCTTTGACCCTGTTTATTGACTGG
This sequence comes from Methanosarcina sp. 1.H.T.1A.1, assembly GCF_000979295.1. Lineage (NCBI taxonomy): Archaea > Methanobacteriati > Methanobacteriota > Methanomicrobia > Methanosarcinales > Methanosarcinaceae > Methanosarcina > Methanosarcina sp. 1.H.T.1A.1. The sequence continues at coordinate 7,486 of NZ_JJQY01000136.1, forward strand.
TAATAGATGGCAGTGAGAAGCACTGTGCCTTCAACAAGCAAAGATAACATAAAAATGTTCATTCCTCGAAGCGTAACTTCCAGAAGTTCGGAGTCGTCCCGGTTGAAAATCTGTACTACGTTCTCGGAAAAGAAGTAGATAAACAGAAATCCTAATGCTCCGACGAGGATACACGAAAGCATTGTCAGTTTCAGAGTCTTCGAAACTCTTTCATAGTAGCCAGCCCCGTAATTGAAACCTATAATCGGCTGCACACCAAGGGCTATTCCTTCAAAGAGCATGTAGAAGATTGAAAGGACATACCCTATGATACCGTAAGCTGAGACCGCAAGCTCGGAGCCGTATATGAGCAGCATGTAATTATGAACAAAGAGCACAAGAGCCAGTGAGATCTGCATTACAAAGGACGGCGTACCTGCTTTAAGGATCCGCAGCACAATTTCGGTTTTTAATCTCATTGCTTTAAGCTGAAGTCTCAACTTTGCCTCGCTGCCGAAAAGGTAATACATGAGCATCAATGCAGACAGAGCAAAGGCAGTTACTGTTGCAATGGCAGCACCGGACATTCCCATTCCCATACGCATGACAAAGAGGTAGTCAAGCACAACGTTTACAACGATTCCGGCAACCATTATGTTCATGCAAAGCTTCGGTTTTCCGTCATTCCTTACGAGAGGTTCGAGGGCAATATTAAGGGTCATGAAGACAGAACCCAGGAAGATAATCTGAAGATATTCGCGGGCAAAGTTAAGGGCAGTACCACTGGCTCCAAGGAGACTGATAGAGGTTTTGCAAAATATAAGCCCGCCTATGGTAAAAATGGCTCCTGCAAGAAGGCATAAAGGAAAAGCATTGTTCACTATATCCAGTGC
>NZ_JJQY01000143.1:0-8248 GCF_000979295.1 Methanosarcina sp. 1.H.T.1A.1
CACCGAGATCTACACCTCTCTATTCGTCGGCAGCGTCAGATGTGTATAAGAGACAGCTTTAAGCCCATTCAGTTTTGCAAGATTGATCAGTAAAGGTGTCAGAGATTCCATGGTGTTTGCCTGCTTAAGAGGGCCGCCGTCCAGGGGTTTGAGGCAACCCATATGCCGTGTAAGCTCCATAACAAGTTTCTTTGCGTCGGCATCGTCGCTGCATACAAGTGCATCGTGTACGGCTTTGCATTTAACAACATCTTTGAGTTTTCCTGCAGGGATGTTGTGGAAAGCTGCAACAACTCTGGCAGATTCCGGGGCATTTTTCTTAATTGCAAGGGCTGCTGAGCCTTCTTCCGGAGGTTTGTATGCCATAAGGCCCCCTTCTTTTACCATTGGAACCACAGGTGAAATAAGAATCTTATTTTCAATGGCCTCTTTTATCTCTTCCAGCAAAGGCAAAACGTGGTCAAAACGGATCGTAAGTATTATTACTTCGGCTGCCTGCGCGGCATCAAGGTTGCTCATACCGGTAATTGTTGTCCTTGATGTATCAAACCCGCAATTTTCAAGCTCTGATAAAGCTTTTTTTGCAGCCTCATCTGCAGTTTCCAGAGACCTGGACCCGATAATTATCTCATTCTTCACACCATCAGGCATAAGGTTTTGAAGGGCAAGCCTTAGCACCATTCCTTCTCCGATGTTGCCGGTTCCTCCAAGAACAGCTATTTTAAGCTTTTCAGAATTCAATTTGAACAAGACCTCCAGTTTGCTATGTCTTCCCATAACATATGTCCGGAAGTTAATATATCTTCTGTCTTCACTCATTTAATTATAATACGTAATGTTATGGTTAAATTATTTTATTAAGTAATTCCTGTTTTTGTTAAGCACTTAATAATTTAGTTTCTCATTAGATGTCGTTTATTCTGAATTCTTGTTCTGAATTCATATTAATTATTAGTGGAAATATTTATAATGTATATCGATATATGTTAAAATAAGTTGATTCTGTTTAGTTCTTGCTGCAGGAATTACTTCGCATATACCTGTATTCTGTTTGCATCCTTAACTTACCATATAAGCAACATCGGGGGGTAGTGTATCTGGGGAGTTACACCAGGAGAGTATTGTACCTGTCAATATTAGTCATAGTCTTTACAGGCATATTTTCTCATTTCAATTTTATAGTACGTGAAGGAGTCGGATCTCTCGAATCTGAACCGGAAACTTCCGGTCTAACTTCTGGTTTATTATCTTCCGGACTGGTTTCATCAGATTCAGGAGTATTGCGCCCGCTCTCATCTCTTTCGGAACCGCCGAAAGGAGATTCAGGCAGAATCTACAACGAAGAAGTCGAAGAGAATCTTACTGCATATGTCCGGCTTTTTCCCGGTACGGATGCAGGGGTGCTGGACTCCTGTTCCAGGGTTGAAGAATGGGATGAAGAATCCGGTATTGCTGCAGTTTGCGTTAAACTGGAATCATTTGAAGAACTATCCTCTCTTAAAGGAGTACATTCAGTCCAGCCTGCTATTTCTCCTGTTATAAGAAAGGTGGACCGGGAAGAAAAAACAACTTTTTCTTCTTCTTCTGAAGAGTTCTGGAAACCGGACGGTGTAACAGGAGCCGGAATTAAAATCGGGATAATTTCCGATGGAGTAGAAGGCATATCTGAAGCCATGGCATCGGGAGTTCTGCCTGAGGATGTACACGTACTTTCTCCCGGAAATGGAAAAGAGGGTACTGTAATGCTCGAAATAGTCCATGAGACAGCTCCTGGTGCGGAACTGTATTTCCATAGTGCAGGCCGTAACAAGCTTGAATTTAACAGGGCTGTTGATACCCTCCTTGCCGAAGGTTGCCGGATTATATGCGATGATGTGGGCTGGCCTGATGAACCTTTCTTCGAAGATGGAATTGTAGCTTCCCATATTAAAGAATTAATAGAAAGCCAGGACATTCTCTATGTGAGCGCAGCAGGTAATGACGCAGGCCGCCATTATCAGGGTATGTTTTTCGATAACGGGTCAGGCTGGCACGATTTCAGTTCCGGGGCCAGCACTTCTAATAATATTTACATGGACGTCCCCCCAGGTGAGAAAGTGACCGTGGTCCTCCAGTGGAATGACCACTGGAACTGTTCCGAAAACGACTACGACCTTTACCTCTATGACTGCTGCAGCGGAAACGAAATTGCTGCAAGTGAAAAGGCTCAGAGTGGCACAGATACCCCTCTTGAATATATCAAATACGTCAACAGGGAGGAAGCTGTACAAACACTGGGTATTTCTGTCAAAAAACATTCAGGAGAGGATAGGGTACTGGAAGTTTATATTTACCCTAACTCCTCCGTAAAGGTTCATCCTGACAATCTGGTTGAGGAGGACTCGGTCTTCGGGCATCCCGCTGTTCCGGGCGTTATCTGTGTTGGGGCGGTTGATTCAGGAAATCCGGAAAATAGGGAGATCGCAGCCTACTCTTCCCGCGGGCCTGTAAGCATCTACTATCCGGAACCAGAACTCAGGAACAAGACCGACCTCAGTGGGCCCGGCAGTGTGAAAGTTTCAAGCATAAACGGAAAGGGCAGTTTCTTTATGGGTACAAGTGCTTCCGCCCCCTCTGTTGCAGGAGTCGGAGCTCTTATCTGGAACATGTACCCCGAAAAGACCGGCAGTGAAATTCGCGAGATCCTGTGTTCCTCAGCCGAAGATCTCGGAGAACCGGGGTACGACACTATTTTCGGGTACGGTTCAGTTAACGACCGCACAGTCCACCTTCTTGAAAACCTCTCTCCCGGCGGCAGTTTATTATTGGAAAAATCCGAAGCTTCGCCTGTGGAAACAAAAGGAATCTTTATACTGAAACTTTCCATGCCCCTTGAACGGATCTACTCTCTGGCAAATTTACCTGCCAGAGCAGCAGTAAAGGGATCTCGTTGATGGGGGACAGGCTGAAAAAGGACGGCAGGATACTATTCAAAGGCTGTGAGTTTTTAATTAGGGGCTATAACCTGAACTCCATTAACTTAAATCTGCTCAGGCTCACCCTAATTTTCACTCCAGCAGTAAAATCCCAACACATGCAGTTTTTTCAGGCTTGCAGAACTCAAGTACAAGCCCTGCCCCTTCCATTGCCTTCTGGACATTTATTCCGACAGCCTCAGGTGCAAAGCGCCTCATTTCCGGCTTTACGCATTTTTCAAGGTTGCAGACCTCACATTCGTTGCAGGAGCCGGGCCTTAAGAGCTGGGCGAAGATGAAGCCGTTCCTGAAAGCCTCCTGTTCGAGCTCGTACATTTTCCTGAAAGAGGTTTTCCGGAGTTCTCCCCAGGCTTTGAGGGCGTCCTCCCCGGAGGCTTCGTGCTCTTCCATAAGGAGAAGTGCATTTTTGTATTCCTGCAGGACTTTTCTGAAATCCTCAATAGAAAGGATGTGAGGAGGGCAGCTCAACCGTTTCCCGTAGCTCCGGCAGCCATAGGCGCATTTCAGGGCTATCCGGTTTTCCACCGGGATATCCGCTGTATCCAGTAGATAGGCTTTAAGTCCCAGGTTTGAGGCTTTTTCAATCAGGCTGTTGAAATTTTCTGACAAATCCAATCCCCCTAACTTCTAACTTTTGAATTCGTGCTTGATATAATTTAGTAACTACGCCCTGATAACTGTACCCTGAAAAGTTATGGGAACACTTTTCACTACCCCGGTTACACTTCTATAATTGGTAGCAGATAACTTAGTAAAGGGATACCCATGACGAAGAAAGTACCTTTTACTGAACTGGAATACCGTATGACCCGTTTCAGAAAACGGATGGACGCATCAAATCCCGACTGGGAAATTGCTGTCATCTTCAGCAAAATTAACCTTTACTATTTTACCGGTACGATGCAGGACGGAATGCTAATTGTCCCGAGGGACGAAGAGGCAACATTCTGGGTCCGGCGCAGTTATGAAAGGGCTCTTGATGAATCGTTATTTTCCAATATAGAACCCATGAATAGTTTCCGGGACGCTGCAGGGAGCATGGGCAAGCCAGATAAAGCAGGTAATGAAAGCAAGCTTTCGGATGCGGTATATCTGGAAACTGAAGTTGTCCCTCTGGCTTTATATCAGCGGTTTCAAAAATACTTCCCCTTTAAATATGTTAAATCCGTTGATACCCAGATTGCCTCTGTGAGAACTGTAAAAAGCGAATATGAGCTGTCCCTGTTGCGAGAATCCGGCAGGATTCATCAGCATGTGCTCGAAGACCTTGTGCCTGAGATGCTGCGGGAAGGGATGAGTGAAGCGGACCTCGCAACCGAATTGTTCTCAGTTCTGATAAAAGAAGGGCACCATGGAGTATCCCGCTTTGGCATGTTTGATACGGAGATGATTCTGGGAAATGTCTGTTTTGGGGAAAGCTCCATTTATCCGACCTATTTTAACGGGCCCGGGGGAAAGCTCGGATTGTGCCCTGCAGTCCCCCTGCTCGGGAGCCGGGACCGGAAATTGAGGAAAGGAGACCTGGTCTTTGTTGATGTCGGGTGCGGGGTCGAAGGTTACCATACGGACAAAACCACAACATACATGTTTGGTTCTTCCCTTCCGCAATATGCCATAGATATTCACAATAAATGCGTGGCTATCCAGAACGAAGCTGCAGCAATGTTAAAACCCGGGGCTATCCCCTCGGAAATCTACAATACCATAATGAATGGGCTTGATGAGGAATTCCTGCAAAATTTCATGGGCTTTGGGGGCCGTAAAGTGAAATTCCTCGGGCATGGGGTTGGCTTATTGATCGATGAAACCCCTGTGATTGCAGCCGGGTTTGATGAGCCCCTGCGGGAAGGAATGGTATTTGCCCTGGAACCCAAAAGAGGAATTGAAAACATCGGAATGGTGGGAATTGAAAATACCTTCATAGTAACTGCTGATGGTGGAGAATGCATTACAGGGAACAATCCGGGCTTGATTCCTGTATATTGATTTAGAAATCAGAATCTAAAATAAGAAAAAGAAAAGATGGAGTCAGACTCCATCTAAAACTGTTTTGAAGTAATTATTCCTGTTTTCTTGCCATCTTCTTTGTGGCTAGCTTCTCGATAATGCCGAGGTTAACCTCGCCGCCTACGCTCAGCTTCCCGCTGGCAACTGCGCTGTCCAGGAGGTGCTGTCCGACAAGGGTGCGGACGACAAGGGTTGTGTAGCCGTCAGGGCTTCCGACCGAACCTGCTGAGATGTCTGCTTTGAGGGCGGTAAAGTCCGTACAGACGTTGCAGCCCGGACGGATGGTGTCCTCAAGTTCGGCAAGGGGGATCACGTACTGGGTCCCGTCGTTGAGGGTGATTTCGAGCTTGCCTTTAACGTCGATGCGGCAGACCTTCATGGGTTCGAGGGCGTACTCGCTTTTCAGCTTGCCTGCGATCAGCTTTTCGTAGTCGAAGCTTTCGGTACAGAAGAGCCCGAGCACGAAGCGGATGGACTTCTTGTAGGGGCTGACCAGCTGGTGGTCGGTCTCAAGCATCTTGCGGACTGCCTGGACCACACAGGGAACTCCGACAACTGCAATGTTCCTGTGCTTCTGGGTCACAACGGCTTCCTTAAGTGCCGAGACCAGGGGTACCCACCAGTTGTAGCGGCTTCCTGCCTGCCCGATGAGGGCTTCACTTCTGGTAATTACCATGGAGTGTGGCTTGAGGGTCCAGGGGTCTTCGGTGACCGTAACCACAGCATCTACAAGGCCTGTTTCCAGGGCGTTTGCAAGGATTGCGGTAACGGCTCCACCGCTCTGCTTTCTCGGGATGTCGAATTCTGCCTTTCCGGTAGTGATCTCCAGGTAGTCTCCGAGCAGGCTTGAAGACTGTTCATCGAGCCTTGGGCAGACCTCATAGCAGGCCCCGCAGGGCACGTCATCAACAGCGGCTTTACAGTAGCCGTTGCTTTTCGGAGTTGTGGAATCGCCGCCGGTTTCAAAGTACAGGGCGTCAGCAGGACAGACTGCAATGCAGGCCCCGCAGCCTGAGCAGAGGCCGGTGTCCCAGACTTTTGATTTCAGGTCAAGGTAAGTCTTACTGATTTGTTTCTTTTCTGCCATTTCTGATCACTCCCAGACGTATTTGCTTGCAAAAGGCCGGCTGCTTGCAGGTCCGATCCTTGTGTAATTGGTGTCCAGGAACTCTGCGGGGTCATATCCGAATTGCTCGCAGAAGCTCTTAATGATCGGGGCTATGCGTTCCAGGTCGGCTTCCGTAAACTCAAATTTCTTGGCTCCGACTCCGAGCAGGTAGTCATCCACTTCTCCGCGGATGATGATTTCTCCGCCGTGGATTCCGCTGCCAATTCCCCTGTCGGTCATGGATTTCTCCTTGCCGATTCCGAGCACAAGCACAAGGCCTCCTGCCATATATTCCCCGAGGAAGGAGTGGGCTGTGCCGCCTACGACAAGTACGGGCCTGGCTTCCACTTCATATTGCTTCATGTGGATGCCGCCGCGGTAGCCTATGTTGTTCTTTATAAAGACCTTGCCTCCCCTCATGCTGTGGGCGACGGCGTCTCCTGCGCTTCCGTGGATCACAAGCATACCGCTGTCCATGGTGTTTCCAGGAGCGTGTTCGGCGTTCCCGTGGATTATGCAGGTGGGTCCGCTCATGAACATCCCCAGGTCTCCTCCGGGGACCCCGTTGATTATGATGCGGGTATTGCCTCTAACTCCGTCCCCTATAAAGCGCTGGCCGAGCACGTTATCGAGGATGATCTCCTCTGCTCCGTCAGCAACTGCTGCCCTTATTTTCTGGTTTAAGGGGGTGTAGTGCATGTCCTTAGCATCAATTCTTACCGTCTTCATATTCAGGCCCCCGCTGGCTGTACGTCCAGGATTTTAAGCATCCCTTCGTCCAGCATATATCCGCGCAGGCGGTCCCTGTTTCCACGCAGGCTTTCGATACTGTTGATGCCTGCTGCACCCATAAGTTCGCTGAGTTCCAGGGTCCAGCCGTGTATCAGGTTTGAAACCTGTGCTGCTCCCGTTTCGGGGTCAAGCCTGCTCACAAGGTCCGGGCGCTGGGTAGCAATGCCCCAGGGACAGAGGTTTCTGTAACAGTTGCCACAGACTCTGCATCCCAGAGCGACCAGGGCTGCAGTTCCTATGTAGACGGAATCCGCTCCTAGCGCAATGGACTTGGCAAGGTCGGCGCTGTTCCTTATTCCGCCGCTTGCAATGATGGAGATTTCGTTCCTTACTCCCTGTTCCCGGAGTTTCTGGTCAACGCTGGCGATTGCAACTTCGATGGGGATTCCCACATGGTCCCTGAAGACCTTCGGGGCTGCCCCGGTCCCTCCGCGGAACCCGTCAATGACCACTGCGTCTGCAGAGGACCTGGCAATGCCTGCGGCGATGGAGGCCACGTTGTGCACTGCTGCAATCTTAACAAAGACCGGTTTCTTCCATTCGGTTGCTTCTTTCAGGCTCCTGATAAGCTGGACAAGGTCTTCAATGCTGTAAATGTCATGATGAGGTGCAGGGCTGATTGCATCGCTTCCGAGGGGGATCATACGGGTTTTGGAGACTTCTTCGTTTACCTTTTCTCCGGGGAGGTGCCCTCCTATTCCCGGCTTTGCTCCCTGTCCGATCTTGATCTCAATGGCAGCGCCCCTTTCGAGGTAGTCGATGTTCACACCGAAGCGGCCTGAAGCGACCTGGACGATCATGTGGTCCTGGTAGGGGTAGAGCTTCTTGTGCAGTCCACCTTCTCCTGTCCCCATGAAGGTTCCGGTTTCGGCTACGGCTTTTGCCATGCTGAGCTGGGAGTTAAGGCTGATGGCTCCGAAACTCATGTGCCCGATCATGATAGGGGTGTCGAGTTTCAGGTTGGGGGCCAGCTTTGTTTCAAGCTCAACGTCTCCACTCTCGGTTTTTCTGAATTTGAGTTTGGACGGCTTCTTCCCTATATAGGTCCTGAGTTCCATGGGTTCTCTCAGGGGATCGATGCTCGGGTTTGTGACCTGGCAGGCATCAAGGAGAAGGCGGTCATAGATAATTGGCAGATCTCTGGCGTTTCCCATCCCTGAAAGGATGATCTTTCCACTGCGGGCCTGGTTGATGATGTCTTCCCTGGCTTCCCGGGTCCAGATGGGGTGGGAACGGTAGTCGATGGGTTTTTCCGTAATATTAATTGCGTCCCTCGGGCACATTGCAACACAGCGGAGGCAGGCGGTACATTTCCTGGACTCTATCAGGATCCTGTCGCCTTCTCTCCTGTATACGCCGTAGGAAC
>NZ_JJQY01000021.1:0-8560 GCF_000979295.1 Methanosarcina sp. 1.H.T.1A.1
AAGAAGCGCTTCAATGCATTCTTCAATGAATTTTTCTTCGTTGCGAATACCTATTACAACCGAAACAAAAGGATATTCCATAAAATGACCCCGTTTTTAACCTTTATTGTTTTCGAATCTGTTCATTTAGAAATATCATTCGTGAAATGGCGTGCAGTATGATTCCTGTAAATATCATAAAAGCCCCTATAAGGCCCGGAACGGCAAAATAGTACAGGGGGCGCCTGTACTCCATATCTTTTAAAATCTGAAACAGGACCCGGGGGCCATGTATGAAAGGATGCTCACTGGAACAGTCCTCAAGATCATACCTGCAGTGAATTTCGACTTCAGTAAATTTCAGTTTATGGTCTCTTGCCTGAATAAGAATTTCAGAGCCGGCAGACATATCAGTGCCGTTAAGGTTTATATTATCAATAGCTTTTCTGCCATATGCCCGGAAACCACTCTGGGAATCAGTGACATTGAGACCACCTGCTATGTAAGTTGCAATATCAAGAACTTTCATTCCAAACTTACGGTAAATAGGGACATTTTTTCCGTTGCCGTTGACGAACCTTGAGCCAATCACAAGGTCAAATCCCTGTTTTAAGGGCTCAAGAAGCTGGGGAATTTCGGAAGGATCGTGCTGGCCATCGGAATCGATTATGACCATAGCACCTGCGCCGAGGTTGCGGGCGGTTTCAAAACAGTTTCGAAGGGCTGCTCCGTATCCTCTGTTTATTTCGTGGCGGACTACGTAGGCACCAAGGGATTCAGCGATATCGACAGTATTGTCCGTACTCCCATCATCCACGACCACCACCCAGTCTACGTATTTTTTGCAGCCTTTGATAACATCTGCAATGGAATGGGCTTCGTTATACGCAGGCATGGCTGCAATAGTAATGGTCATATTATATCATCTACCTCTTTGATGAAAAAACTCAAGAATGTTTATAAAGCGCCTTTCTATAGAGAAATCGGCGAGAATTTCAAATACATTGAATATATTTTTCAGAGTCATCGCTCCACAAACTTTAAAGGGTTTCTAAGGATCGTCTGTAACCAGATCTACAGCGCATCATTTGGGGGATTGTTGTGCTCCTTTTAGGGAAAGGAAAGATGCCCTGCAAGCAAGTCATAGTTCGGAATAAGACGTGTATTTGTTTAAAGATATGAGCTATATAAATATTGGGACCCAAAAAATAATTAAGCAGTCCGCCCGATAACGAAAAAGAAATAAGCTTAATTGGAAATCCCGTTAGCCCGAAAAGGAGCTTAAAGCGCTCCGATATAAATCTTACCTAGCATCAATAGGGGAATAAAAATTTATACATATATAGGAATCAAGAGGTTTTTTGCGATACGCGGTAACATAAAAAATGAATGGTTTTATTAAAGAAAGATTTTAAAAAAAAGAGTCAGACACTAAGTTGGGAAGTAAGAATTATTAGAAATGTGATGAAAAATAAATATATTATTATAATAGTCGGTATGGAAAGAGAAGAATATTCTACAAAAAATTGAGTTGAATAGATCAAGTTAAAAGCATTATTGAAAAAAAGAGAGAATTTAGTAACATAAGCTTTAATGAATAGAAAAAAAGGCTAAGGAGTTGAAACTCAGGCCAATCTCCAAATTCGGAAATATTTATAAGATCACTATATGGGAGTGTACTTGCGCCCTGTGCCTACCCTCTTGATGATGATGTTGACAATCAAACGACTTTTATGGTAGAACTCATCCCAAAACCCAGTTTTAATCCCAATACCAAAATTATTCAGGCTTACTTTCATAAGTAGAAGCTCGATTGGCCACTTAAAATAAGAGATATAAAGAAGCAAATTTTGAGTTTTGGGATAGGCTCGTATATAGAATGGTTATAGGAATTACTCCATGCTATGATGAGACTTATCTTCCCAATCGGCATGAATCATATTGGCTCTTCACTATTTGGGGATAATTTGGAGTCAACTTCTAAAACATAGTACAACATATATAATGTTTGAATACATTTTTGTTTGGAAAACCATATTCAAGATAGATGTTTATGATTTGGGGTGGTCACTTTTCAACCGGGTAATTATTATCAACCCGCACAAAACACCGAAAAGCCATCAATTTAAAGTAAGTTTAATGTTTCCACAACTTCATTACAGAGGCGTACTTGATGAAAGCACTGGTTACTGGTTGCGCTGGGTTTATAGGTTCTCACTTGACTGAAAGATTATTGAAAGAAGGATATGAGGTAGTAGGTGTTGACTGTTTTACCGCTTACTACTCTAAAAATATCAAAGATAATAATCTTTATACAGCTTTGAACCATGATAATTTTGAGTTTATAAATAAAGATTTGCTCTCTATTGACAAATACCCTGATGTAGATTATGTTTTCCATCAGGCCGCACAGGCCGGTGTCAGGGCATCATGGGGGAAATATTTTGATACGTATCTTGAATACAACATCAGATTGACTCAAAAACTGCTCGAATATTATAAGGACAGTAATATTAAAAAATTTGTGTATGCTTCTTCGTCATCTGTATATGGAGATACTGATGAGCTACCGATGAATGAAAAATCTTTATTAAATCCTGTCTCTCCTTACGGTGTTACTAAATTGGCAGCTGAGCATTTATGCTCGTTATATTGCACAAATTACAGCATGCCAACTATTTCTTTGAGATATTTTACCGTTTTTGGTCCGAGACAAAGGCCCGATATGGCGATTTTCAAATTTGTTAGTAAGATACTTAATGATGAGGAAATAACGGTTTATGGGAATGGGTCTCAAACCCGAGATTTTACTTATGTTGATGATATAGTTGAAGCAAATTTTCTGGCAGCAACAAGTGATGTTGTAGGAGAAGTGGTGAATATCGGTGGCGGGAACAATATTACTGTCAATGATTTGATAAAACAAATAGAGTTAACCGTCGGAAAACAGGCAAAAATAAAGTATATAGATACTCAGAAAGGCGATGTCAAGAATACTAAGTCTAATGTAACAAAAGCAAGAAAGTTGCTTAATTGGAAAGCGGAAACAAACATTGTTGAAGGATTAGATAAATTTATCGAATGGTTTAGAGAAAACGAATATCTCTACAAATGATTAGATCTATGAATCCGGAGAGTTCTATACTAATCAGGATTTGGTTTTCATAATTATATAGGGTTATCGCTTTATTTTTTGAGGCAAAAAATTATAGATTTTAAAGCTGAGTGAATATAACTCCATAAAAGAATTCCGAATATCTGCAATGAGATGAAATTACAGGGTAATCGAAAGTAATCTAAAAAAATTATAAATGGTTGATTCCTCTATGAAAAAAGATCTCGTTAGTGTTGTAATGTCTGCTTATAATTCGGAAAAATTTATTTCGGACTCAATTTCCAGTATATTAAATCAAACTTATGATGATTGGGAACTTGTGATTATAAATGACGCTTCTTCTGATAATACTTTAGAAATAATTAATCAATTTTCAGAAAAGGACCCTCGAATCAAAGTAATTGACAATGAAAAGAATATTGGTTTGACGATTTCTCTTAACGTTGGTATTAAAAATTCCAATGGAGAGTTTGTTGCAAGATTGGACTCGGATGATCTTGCAGAACCCTCAAGGCTGGAGAAACAGATTAATTACTTACATAATCACCCCGATGTTGGATTAGTCGGATCTGGAGCTTATTTAATAAACAGTTTCGGGAATAAAATTGGCTTTATGAATGTAATGTCACAACCGGATTTTGTGAATAAATTTATGAATAATCTTAATCCTTTTATTCATAGCTCTATAATGGTCAGAAGGAAAGCTTTAGATGATGTGGGATCTTATAGAGAAAAATTTCGATATTCACAGGATTATGATCTGATTTTGAGACTTAGTGACAAGTACAAATTGTCTAACATCGCACAACCTCTTATTAGATGGAGAGTTTCTGATAACAGTTTAACTATGCAACATCATACTTTACAGAGAATATATGCAGATATTGCCAGAGAATTTGCAATAGAAAGAAGAAATTATAGTCATGATAGTTATGAATCAATTGAGTTTAATAACTTAATTGATGAAATGAAAATAAAGAACCAGGGGCGATATTTGTGTGACCGTGGTGTTTATGATCTTTTGTTTAATAGAAAATATAAAGATGGATGTGCAGAATTACTAAAAGGGATCTCAAAAGGTGGATTCCCGTATAATTCATATTATAGAGGGATTACGCAAATAATATCCAAAATAAGTGTAACTACCCAGCGCAGGAAAAAACAGCATCAATAAGCTAGCTTCTTAAATACAAAATAGGCAAACCAAGCTGACTCCATTTTAGTTAATTGTTGGCTATTGATTATGTTTTTCAGTTTTAACAGAGGTAGTATGTTCAGGTATCCGAGATCGCAAAATCAATATCATTCTGATGATTTTGGGTACGTTGAATAGATACAAAATAAGTATATTATGATCATCTTTCGAGTAAGATTGTTTTATTTATCTTCTATCGGATCAAATAGGTCTCATTTTTATTTAATTGTAGTAGGACTAAAATTATGAAAATCTGCATGTATACTTCTGAGTTCCCGCCAGATGTAGGTGGTATCAGCACTTATGTTTATAATTTGTCAAAACGACTTGTAGAAAGAGGACACAACGTTACAGTTATTACGAGAGGAAACTGGAGAAAAACATATTGTGAAGAGATAGAGGGGATTTCTGTTTATAGGGTTAGATTTGTCCCGTTTTTTCCATCTCCGTTTAAAATTCATCAATTGTATATCAATAAATTGCTCAAATCTTTGAAGTTTAATTTTGATTTAATTCATTTGCATGGTACACTTATACCAGTAAAACCAGTTTTCAATAATTCGTGGAATGTTATATTCACTTCACACGGTGCTTCTAAAAAAAAATTGGACCATATGGAAACCAAAACGTTGCATTTTTTTATTGTAAAACTATTACGCAAACGTCTATTTAAAATAGAACAAGAAATTGTTGAGAAAAGTGATGTACTGACAGCTGTATCTAATTCCTGTGCTGATGATTTAAGAATATATCACCCACTAAAAAAAGAAATAACTATAGTTCATAATGGAGTTGATACTAATTTCTTTAGACCCTCTGAAAACAGATCAAATTTAAGGTACGTATTATATACTGGCCGGTTTGAAGTGTTTAAAGGATTATCAGATTTAATCGAATGTTCAAGCATTGTGTGCAAAAAATATCCTGATGTGAAATTTATTTTGGTAGGATCCGGAACTATATTAGATAATTTAAAAAAGCAGGTGAATAAACTTAAATTGGAAGATAATTTTGTATTTACGGGTTCTCTAAGTAAATCACAGATTATCGAATATTATCAAAATGCAACTATTTTTGTATTGCCTTCTTATAGAGAAGGATTCCCAACGAGTTTAATGGAAGCTATGTCATGTGGTATTCCTTCAATTGCAACAAACGTTGAAGGAAGTTTCGAATTAATAAAGGAGAGTGAAAATGGTTTATTGGTGCCTCCAAAGAATCCCGAAAAACTAGCTGAATCAATAATATATCTGTTAGAGAATGAAGAGTTCAGATACAGAATTGGGCACAGTGCCAGGGACCATATTGTAAAAAATTATGATTGGGAAACAATTACAGATGGGTTTGAAAAACTATATGACCAACTGCTCCATTAAGATGTATGATTTACCTATCTTTTCGTTAGTAAATAGTCAAAAGTTTTTCTGATTCGTAATGTTATGGTGCAGAAACAATAAGTGAGAAAATATTAATATAAACTACAACGCCTCCATATATTTATTGGGAGTTACGATTCATGAAATTATTTATTATTTATGGAAGGCAATTGGATTTGTTTAATGGATCCAATGTCCATGCAATTGAAGTATTTAACAATCTTCAAAATCTAGGTGTTGACGTGTTTCTCTTTTCTAAAAGTTCAGAAAATGGAAACTTTAAGAACTCTAATATCATAGAAGTCCCCTCTACTCATTTCCAGTTTCCATTTGCTAATTATTTAAATATATTCATATATCAACTAGCTCTTTTTTCGTATCTTAGTTATTATTCGATCAAAATAAAACCTGATTTATTTTATACAAGATTGGCTGGAAACAGTATCTCTTCTTCTATTGTATCGTCTCTGTTAAAAATTACTCAAGTTGGAGAAGTTAATGGTCTTACAATTGATGAAATGATTATTCAAGGTTCATCAAAACTGAATATTAAGATTGCAAG
Organism: Methanosarcina sp. 1.H.T.1A.1; assembly: GCF_000979295.1. Classification (NCBI taxonomy): domain Archaea; kingdom Methanobacteriati; phylum Methanobacteriota; class Methanomicrobia; order Methanosarcinales; family Methanosarcinaceae; genus Methanosarcina; species Methanosarcina sp. 1.H.T.1A.1. The sequence goes on from NZ_JJQY01000021.1 coordinate 6,228, forward strand.
GTTAATAGAAAATATAAATTTTAATGGATGTAGTAAATTAGTTGCTGTAACGAGTGGAGTAAAAAAAGGACTTATGGATCTATATTCCATTCCTGAATCCAAAATTGTTGTAATTAATAATGGTGCTAACACGGATTTATTTACCCCAATGGAGAAAAGTAAAGTAAAATGGGAATTAAATTTGGATACTTCATTATACTATGTCTGTTTTGTTGGGAATTTGGTCTCCTGGCAAGGTGTTGAATATCTAATCAAAGCAGCTCCATTAATCCTAAAAGAATATGCGGATGTCTGTTTTATGGTTGTTGGAGACGGCATTATGAAAAAAGAATGGATGCAACTAGCAGATAATCTGGGTTTATCGGAGAAGTTTTTTTTTACTGGAAGAATCTCATACGAAAAGGTACCCATGTACATTAATGCCTCGGATATCTGTGTTGCCCCATTTATTCGTGAACGAAATTCGAAAATCGGTTTATCAGCGTTAAAAACATATGAATACCTTGCCTGCGGGAAACCCCTTGTAGCAAGTGGCATTCCGGGGGTAAAAGACTTAATCGAGGTTTCTGGCGGGGGAATATCAGTAACACCCGAGGACCCTGAAGAACTTGCAGCTGCTGTGATAAAATTACTTCCCGATGAAAATGCAAGGAGCTTGATGGGTGATAAGGGTTGTAGATATGTTGTTGAAAATCACAGCTGGCATAGTGTTGCAAGAAAAGTACTGGCTGTTTGTAATGATGTGATTAAAAGTCATTAATTATGGGATATACATTGAAATTCGGTCTATTGTCGGAACGTGTCTCAATTTAATATCTACACGACTCAATCACAAAATCTAGCACCAGACTGGAGAAAATATTTCACGCGCGACTCTTTAAATATATTTAAAGATTTGCATACACTTTTTTATAATAGAAGGGCTAATTTACAATGAGAACAATTGAAATTTAGTTATATATTTTAGCTAAATTAATTTTGATTGTTTGTATAGAAGGGGGGAATTGACTCACAGATGAGACGTTGTCTGGCAAAAGAGAATCACATTCGTTTGCCAGCATGCACCTCACAAACACATTTGCATCTGGGCTGAAAATTATCACCAGAGCTCTTTGTAAATTCACTAAGGTTAGGGAGTGGATAATATTTGCAAAACCTCACTAAGTGGACCAATTGCAGAGGAAATAAATTAAACGAGTGTTTAATCAACATTTCCATTTTTTACATTATGTTTACCCATGAAAAAACTGACTCTTTGCACCCGGAAGTCGGGAAAAAATTTGATTCCGGTCGGCCTAAAATAACAGCGATGTTGAATCGAAAATTTGTAATCTTTTTCCTAATAGGCTGTCTTGTCCTTGCTAGTGTTCCTATGGTTTCATGCCGGACTTCTGCACCTATTATTTATGTTGCGGGAGATGGGAGTGGGGACTTCAACTGTGATGGAAAAGCCGATGATGTACAGATAAATCAGGCCCTTAAATTCGTGGCAGAGAATCCAGACTACACCACCGTTTATCTTAAAGGTCCTTTTACCTATACCATAGAGAATACCATTTACATTCAAAGTAGTAACACGGTTCTTGAAGGTGATTCAGCCTCTGTTGTCAAATTAGTTGACCATGCAGGATGGACTAATTCTCCTATGATACCCTTAATTGGCAGCAAGGGTCCTGTAACCAATCTTACTGTAAGAGGATTTGAGATAGACGGGAATCACAATGGCAACACCGAAACTCCAAAAGGAAAAGGATATTACAACTGTATATATTTTGGTCAAGTAAAAAACATAACGGTTTGTAATATGTACATGCACGATGGCCACGGCGATGGACTACGAATTCACTACGGTGAAAACATCCAGTTTTATAATAACACTATATATAATCTTGGACATGACGGGCTTTATGCTATTGAATCTCAGAATGTGGAAGCCTGGAATAATACGATAACCTGCAGAACTAATAGCGGCCTCAGAGTATGGAATTCAAATCATGTAAAATTCCATGACAACTTTATTGATTCTTCCTATGATAAGGATGCAGGCGGACCCGGAATTCAGATCCAGAAGTCCTCAGCTGTCATGGATGATATCGAAGTATATAATAATACCATCCACAACACCTTTGGACCCGGGTTATGGTTGATAGGATACGGTTCTTCTTACTCCAGAGAAGAGGCGCAAAATGTCCATATTCATCACAATATCTTCTATAGCACTGGCACGAATCCGAGCATCGATTGGGTGGGTGGTATCGTAACTAGTGGCTTTTACGATACTCTTATTGAGAACAATGTATTTGATGGTGTATACCTGTCTCTTATACACATCT
>NZ_JJQY01000057.1:0-7856 GCF_000979295.1 Methanosarcina sp. 1.H.T.1A.1
CCGTCTCGTGGGCTCGGAGATGTGTATAAGAGACAGCTATTGAGCCTATGAGCAAATATTGCTGGTTTTTCTTAATCTAAACTCCTCCTCGATTGATATTAGAGTCCGGAATTCTTTTGACATAAATTCCTGAACCAGTATTGTAATGACTGGAAAGACTCTTTTTAGATAATACGTTTAGAACTAAAAATACTGTCAATGTGTTACTTTTTAAGTAATAATTATAATTGTTGAATAAAACCATTTTACTATAAATACGTTTCTAAATAAATGTGTTACAGATATGTTTGTTTTATACAATTTAGTATTACCAGATATGATAAATTATTTTGTTGTAGGTTTTTAATTAGCTGTAGACATCAGGTGCCGAAAAGAAGTAGAAATTTTGGCGCTCAAAACAAGAAAATAAGGATTAGAACTCAAACGCCTGCATATTCCGCAACCACGGTCAAAATTCGCGAGCAAGACCCACTAAAACAAGGATTGAAACTTACTATCTTTGCAAGTATCCGGTATGAAATTGAAGAAACCTGATTTTTCATTCTTTTGGAGATCAACATTTTACTCTACAATACAGACTCACACGGAAAAAACAAAGAACATCACAAATCAAAAAATGGCTCTTCGTTATTTCCTATGGATAAGACGACTTTCAATTAAAGATCACGTTGGTTTTTATGAGGAGATCAATACAAAACAACGAAGTGCCCAAAAAATACAAGATATTACTTTTAATTGTATGAAGAAAACAGAAGCATGAAACCCATTTGTACCTTAGAAAATGTATTCTTCTGTCAAATTAGGGTTTAAACTAAGTGCCCGCAACAAAATAACCTATGCAACTTGTAATTAATTGAAACTTTGATTGGAGACCATGATAGTGAAAATCAAAACGTCCAATCGGGAATGTGCAGAGGTAGTTCTGTGCCGGAGCCTAAGGGTTTTTTATTCTCAATGACTACCCTGTTTTCTTCACAATGACTGCCCCGTAATGTATCACGTTTTCTTTAATTCGGCTTCGTAGAAACCGACCCCGTTCCAAAACCCAGTGATTTTTAATTTTACATTCATCACTGGATTTTGGTACTGAGTCTAAAAACCTCTTAAAAAAATATCTCAATTATTGAGATAAGTTCAGTATCTGCGGTTCTCAAATCTGGGTTTCCTGTGGTTAGGAAGACAGTCCCTGCAGTAAACTGGTCTTTCAGGATCAGGTTTGAAAGGCACTTCGGTTTCAATACCACAGTCAGAACAGATTGTCTTGTGCATTTCTCTGGTAGCTCCGAAACCTTCGCGGTCACTGTCTCTTACCCTGAAAAGGTTTCTTCTGTCATTATAAGCCATTTTGTTTCACCTTTGTTTTAGTTGATAGTAAACTGATCCCCCAACTAATTTTATTCGCAAATCAAAGTTGACTCTTCGCGGTTTCGTGTGGGTTAAAAATAATTAATCAGTTAGAAAATAGCCATGCTAAAAAGAGAAACGTCGAGTATGAATGTGATTTCCAACAGCAAACGTTTCTGTATTTTATACATGCTACTTTAACATTTTGAAAATGAATTTAAGTTATCCACTCGAAACAACGAAGAGCCGTAAAAAAAACTATTTTCTTTGATCATAAACTCAATTAATAATTCAGAACACGAGATTCAGAGAAGCAATTTTGAGTTTAGGGACCGGCTCAATCAATAGTTTTAAAATATGATTATATATAACTCTTTGGTTAAAATACCAAAATTGGTTTTTAACAACCGATGATTATACGTCTCTTTATTGGAACATGATTTCCAGGGTATTGATGTTGATGAGATTGATGTTGATTTCAGGAATGATATAAATATAACTTCAAATTTTCAGATTGGGAATTGCTCTATAGTCCCATTTCCCCAAATGATCTTTCATGGTATCAAAAATCCTTGATATTGTATTTGAATAATTCCTAAAACAAGGATTGAAACTTCCATAAACCCCCTCCATAACAAAAACCAGAGCTATTCGCGAGCAAGATCCACTAAAATAAGGATTGAACCTCGACTAATGTATCACACTGCCAATGTGAGAATAATAATAATAATAATAATGACAATAATTATAAAAGATAGAGGTAACGAGAAAGGAATAAAAAACATGAAAAAATAGTGAAAAAAAGTAATGTAAATATCAACTGTATAATGACAGAAATAAAAGGACAGAAATAAAATAAGAAACTATAAGATTTAACTTTATTTATGGAGGTTTGAGAATTATGTTTATTCGACAGGCCAAAATTGAAGATGCTGATGAAGCGGCAGAATTAATCTGTATGGCCTGGGAAGAGTGTGCTTATGTGCTGGCGGGTTCTACTAATCGGAAGGCTGTGCAAGAGGTTATTAAAAAGTTCTATAAACAGCCTGATAATATTTTGAGTTATCAAAATATAGATGTTGCCGAGGGACGTAATGGTATAGCAGGTTTAGTTTTGTCATTTCCTTCAGACCATTTTCCGCGCTTGAATAAATTATTGGTAGAAAAACTCCCTAAATTATATAGATCCAATGCCGCGGATTACCGCGGAAAAGTAATTCCCATGTTAAAAACAAAAGAGGCAGAACCCGGGGAATATTATATAGATTCACTTGCCGTTTATCCACAGTACAGGGCCTGTGGGGTTGGAAGCAGATTGCTAAAGGCAGCAACCCTCAAATCTCATAAACTTGGTATTTCCAGGACCTCATTGATTGTTAAACCCGAGAACAAAGAAGCTCTAAAATTATATAAAAAACATGGCTATTCTGTAAGAGGGAAGTTGAAGCAAGCGGGTACAAATTTTGTGAGCATGGTTAATGCAATCAATCGGCCTGGAAATTCAAGCAATAAAAAAGGCCTCATTCAGTAAATTGCTATTGTTTCAAGCTTGAGAGTTTTGAACCTTATTCGAAGCCAAAATTGAAAAAAGGATACAGTAGGTTTTTTTATTCTAGCTGGCAAATGCCGGTATCGCTGGCCAGGTGCTGGTCGGCCCTCAACAGGCGTTATTGGGCTCTTGATGGTCGGTCTGCGACCGGAGCCCACTAAAAGCAGGAATATTCAAACCCCTCACCTCAGTAATAGTAGTTGAGCACCCACAATTTTCCATTTCTGTTTCTGATCTTCTACCGTTTTCAGCTTCTTTATTGTTTTATTTATAAAGTCTGTGGCACCTGATATGAAATTTTCATTTCATAGTACACAACGTGGATATACTGGGATGGAATTTGCAAATTCGTGAGCAATACCTGCCAAATAGGACTTGAAACTGAAATCCATTTAGTAAAAATCCAACGGCAACGACCGAATTAAATATTAACCATTATCACCTACTAGATAACAAAATATATAAAAAAGTTTTATAAAATATGAGGACTTATATGAATCGGTTTCATGGAATAGGTTTTGTGAGTATTATACACGTTCTCCAGTTTTAAAAACGGTGTTCGGAATGCCTAATGGAAAAACTCATATAAAAGTAAATATTACGCTGCTGCTTGGTATATTGCTAAGTTTACATATAAATTATATAAAATCGAATATTCCACCGGAATATATTGAATTTGACACTATAGCAATATTTTCATTTGCACTTATATTTGGGACGTATTATCTCAGTCCCGATCTGGATATTCAAAGTGATCCCTTCAGAAGATGGGGAATTCTTAAGTATATCTGGTGGCCCTATCAAAAAATTTGTAAGCACCGTGGAAAATTGCACCATCCGTTATTAGGCCCGATCATAATAATTTCAACTGTAGGTTTATTCATCATAGCACCAGTTGTCAAATTGTTCAACTTAGAAATTACTAACATCCCGACAAAATATATAATTTCATTATTAACTGGAATCGTTATTTCTATTGAAGCACACATAGTTACAGATATAATATACACTAAAGCAAAAAGAAAATCCACTAAAATAAAAAAGAAACTAAAAAATATTCGCACCACCAAATCATAAATTTCTACATTCTATTTTCTACATTCTATTTTCTACATTCTATTTTCTACATTCTATTTTCTACATTCTATTTTCTACATTCTATTTTTTAGTCAGTTTTTATAGAATGACATGTCAGGCGGTTGTCGGTGGGATATAATGTTTACTCTTATAGTGGGGCTTTGCGTTGGGTTGATCATTGATTGTTAACATGAGCCGATAATTAAAAACAAAAGTTTAATAGAAAGAAAAGCATATTTTCAGATGTTTCCAAACCATCAAAAACCCTGATTTTCTTGTATTTATAAAGGGTTTGATAATTTTCCAGCAAGAATTTTAGCCCAGAAAAAGGGCTCATTTCAAGCCTTTTCTGGCCAAACGCCGGAAATTTTTGCCCTATTCGCGAGCAAGATCCACTAAAACAAGGATTGAAACGGTGCGGAATTTGGAAACGTTTTTCCAGGGGAGAAAATTCGCGAGCAAGATCCACTAAAACAAGGATTGAAACCCAGCAGGTTTGACAAAGACGTTCAGAAGACCTTTGCCAAATTCGCGAGCAAGATCCACTAAAACAAGGATTGAAACATTTTAAGCTTCTTTAGAGGCCTTCTGTAAGGCTCTTATTCGCGAGCAAGATCCACTAAAACAAGGATTGAAACAACCACCCGTATATACACGCAGTACTTCTCACAAAAACATATTCGCGAGCAAGATCCACTAAAACAAGGATTGAAACCCTCATTGGCTTTTTGTTCCAGTTTTTCTAGCGACATTGTCGAGAAGTAGCTTCCACTAAAACAAGGATTGAAACTCTTCCTGTATTTCCATTATCCCGACAATGCCTCTGTCGAGAAGTAGCTTCCATAAAAAATGCAAAAACCAAAACCTAAAATAACCCCCAAAGTAATTATTTACCAGGGAGAATAGCCATGACCAGCGAAACCGAAACTCCGGAATGTTGTCCTCCGTTTGATCCCGCCCCCTGGGATGGAAAAGTCTTTGATTGGAACAATAAAAGGTTCATCAGGGATTCCGTTACCACACAGCATTACATGCCCCTGAACTTCGGGGAAGTAATAATGAGGATGAACGAGAAAGTTGCCAGGGCTGGGGCGGAAGTGCCAGATTGGCTCTGTCTGTCGGACCATACCTCCGAAAGCAATATGGACCTCTATCTGGCTGTTGACAGAGCGGTCGATGGAGCTGAAAACGTAACCCTGAGCGGGAAGTTTTTGAGCAAAGTGTACGAGGGAGATTTTGAAAAAACAGGGGAATGGTGTGCGGACTTTGAAGGCTATGCAAAAAGCCAGGGGCTCGAAATCAAGAAATGGTATATGTGGTACACTACCTGTCCGGACTGTGCTGAAAAATACGGGAAAAATTATGTTGTTATCGTTGCCAATGTTTAAAATAAAAATCGAGTGATAATATTGCCGGTTTGCGTCTATTCCATGTATTATCTTTAGGAGAAATTAGCAAAGAAATGTACTTAAAATAGTCCTCTTGAGCTGGGGTTTCCCACACAAAAAATTTCACCTTAAATTCAAATAGTCCATTAGATAGTAGAAAGTCTTATTTTTCTAAAGTAATTTTCCGGATAAAAGGGGATAAGGTGATGTTTTCCCCTTTATTTGAATCGCATTGAACTTACATTTTAAGCATAATCTCCACGATTGCCTGCAGCAGGAAATAATTTGAATGAATTAGCAAGCTTTCACGGGTTATTCATTTTATATCTGATCAAACCAGCTATCGAATGCAGCAGAATTCCGGTAAAAGCCATAAAAATTCCGATGAAAGTCAGCAGCAACATCAAAACAGCAGTCTCGAGATTAAAGCTTCCATCAGGATAAAAGGTTTGTACCTGATTAAGGTGTATATACAACCCGACTGCTACAAGAGTGAAACCTGGCAGAGTAAAGTAATACAGCGGGCTATTAAATTCCATCTCGTGAAAAATGTTTAACAAAACATTCGGACCATGCCCTAAAGGATTTTCCTTTGAGCAGTTTACATCACACACTTGAGTCACATTTTGAAGCGTAAGATCACCTTCCAGGTCATCAAAGAAATTATTGCAAACTTATGGAATTGGGCTAATTTTCTGGATGAAGAGACTTCAATATATAAAAATCCATCTAAAGAATTAGATGTGAATAAAAATATATCAACCGGAGAACACAGAAGAGCACGGAAATCTCTGTTCAGATACGTTCTTTATTCCGTATTTTCCGTGCTTTCAGTGATTCTAATTAAATCCGTTTTCTCCAAAAAAAGAATTCTGGTATTTCTGGTATATAACTATAGAATAGATTTCACTAACCGGAGTGCAAGAAACTCTTTCTCCTGGCCGATGGCAGAAAAAATACATTAAAAAAGAATTGAACCCCCCGTAAAACCTGATTCTTGCCCCTGAAGGAGAGGGCTTACTTTTTATTTTCGTAAAGCAGATTAACCATATACATATAAACAGGTGGTTAAGCAACTAACCAGTCATTTATAAACAGGTGGTTAAGCAGCTAACCAAAATATGGAAGGATTAAAAGTTACTTCTTTGTCTCCCTTCCTCTACCCACTTTTTTCTCAGTTTCCTCTCCTTTTGGTCCTCTCCTTGTCCGTACACTTCTCTCAGTTCTCTCTCCTCTTTGCTCCCTTCCCTGACCCCAACTTTTCTCAGTCTTCTCTTCTTTTGGTTCTTTCCTCGTCCATTCGCTCTTCTTAGGCCCCTCTCCTCTCTGGTCTCTTCCGTATCCCCGACTTTTCTTAATTATCTCGCTTGTTGGCTCCCTCTTTGTCCATACGCTCTTCCTGACTTCCGGCCTTCCCTCTTCTCTTTCATCTTCATCTTCGTCTTCATCGTCATCCAGATCGAATCCTAGTTTTGAGCTTAAGGAATTTCTGGCTTTTCGGGCTTCGACATAGTCCGGATTGAGCCTGATGGCTCTATCAAGGGCTCCGAGGGCTTCTTCACCTTTTTCCAGACCGGCGAGAGCCAGGCCTTTGCAGTACCAGGCTTCCGCAAGATCGGGCTTTATTAAAATGGCTTGACTGCAGGGCCCAAGCGCTTTTTTATGTTTGCCGAGCTTGAGGTGGACCATTGCTTTTCCGACCCAGATCTTTGCATTGTCCGGGTTTATTTTGAGGGCGGCATCATAGGCTATTGTGGCTTCCACAGGCCTGTCCAGGTTGTAGAGAGCAAAGGCTTTGCCTTCCCAGGCACGGGAGAGGTCCGGGTTTATTTTGAGGGCGGCATCGTAAGCTATTATGGCTTCTTCGTATCTGCCGAGGTCAACGAGGACTGAGCCTTTTGCGTTCCATGCACCCGCGAGTTTAGGATTGGCAGCAAGGGCTTTTTCAGAAGCTTCAAGGGCTTTTTCGTGCTGTCCGAGCCTGCAAAGGACTGAGGTTCTAAGGTTCCAGGTCTTGTCGCTGTTAGGCTTTATTTCAAGCAGCCTGTCAAAAGCCTGCAGGGCATCTTCATCCCTTTTGAGCTGAAGGAGCACGAAACCTTTTTCGTAGAGGTAAGCAGGATTCGAAGGTTCGATTTCAAGAGCTTTTTCAAAGGCTTTCAGGGAATCGCTGTACATCCTGTGCCTTAGAAACACTGCGGCTTTGCCTACCCAGGCGGCTGCATCCTCAGGGTTTTTCTGAAGTGCTTTATCATAAGGTGCAAGTGCTTTATTCCGGCGTTCATAGGCTGTGTCACCAGCATTATCGGGCCGGCCACCACCTTTCAGGGGAGTTCTGCCTGTCTTGCCTGTCTTGCCAGTCTTACATGTTTTGCCTGCTCTGTCTGGCCTACCTGTCTTGCCAGTCTTACATGTTTTGCCTGCTCTGTCTGGTCTACCTGTCTTGCCTGTACTGCCTGGTCTACCTGTCTTGCCTGTACTGCCTGGTCTACCTGTCT
>NZ_JJQY01000104.1:0-7335 GCF_000979295.1 Methanosarcina sp. 1.H.T.1A.1
CGTCAAGCCCTGTAGTGACTACATGGATACCGTCTTCTTCGAGCAGTCTCGCGTGCTTGAATGAGCAGCCAGGGGGTCCGTGCAGGATTGCAACATCGACGTTTAAGTCCCTGAGGGTATAAAGAGCCGCAACGATTGAACTCGGGCGGGGATGAATGATTGAAATCTCTTTTGCAGTCATGACAAATCCTCTTATTCTGATTATACGAATGTTTATATGGGTTTCACCCGGGAGATTCCGGAATCCCGCAGGACTGTGAACCCCGCCTGGACGGGAAGAAGGTATCCGGAAGCATGATCAGTTGAAAGTTAAACAAGCAATGGAAACGAATACAGATTGGAAGACCCTGTATAAAATTGTATCATAAAATTCCTGCGAAAAGCCCGCAGCCTGACCCGGAATTCCTGCCAATTTTCCAGGTCCGGCCGGAGAATTTTCGGAGGGACAATTTACATGGGAGATTACCCGGAGGGACAGCGCTCAACGGAAACATTTCACTGAGGAAAGAATTATATCTTCTGTTCCTGCAAGTTCCGAAGCTTTCAATAGCCCTTCCGGAAGGCTGCCTGCATAAGAGGCATTTTTAGCAGCTACTGCTGTCATTCTCTCTCCAACAAGTATAATGTGCCTGCACTTTGCACCGAACTTTTCTACAAACCCCTGCACTGAGACAGGAGGCAGCCCTTCACATACCTGAGAAGCTTCTTCTCCAAGTACAAGGATTATACTTCCCTTTTTTTCGTCCTTTTTCTTCAGGAGAGCGTACTCAAGGGCTTTTTCTGCAGAAAGGATGTCCATTCCGGAGTTGGAGTTGTCAACCAGGGCAACCCCATTAAGCTCTTTTTCCTGCATTCTGCCTGAAAGCCCCCTGAACTCCTCAAGCACAGAAACAACAGCTTTTTGCTCAACCCCAAGTTCGAGAGCGGCTGCAGAGGCTGCAACAAAGGCTGTCATGTATGCCGAACTGTTATATCCGGGGCGCAGGGAAGCTGAAAAAAGTTCATCCCCTCTGCGGAGAAAATGCAGGGTAGAGCCTGAAGCTCCGGGAGTGATTGACGGTTCTGAGGGAGTTGACGGTTCCCGAGCAGCGGATAACTCCGGAGTAATTGATGATTTTTGAGTAGCTGACGAGTCTTGAGTAGCTGACGAGTCTTGAGCAGCTGATAATTTTGCAGTCCCGGCTTCAGTTTTCAGAACAAAATCCGGAACTTCAGACATCTTCACATGGGACTCTGCATAAAATGGATCCTTAAAGGTGAGAACCTTTGCCCGGCTCCATTTTGCAGCTTCAAGGGCTTTTTCTGCCCCGGCATTGAGAAGAAGGGTGCTTCCGGGTTTTGCGTTCAGGATAAGCTGGAGCTTTGCATCGCTTGCAAGGGAAGTATTGTTCGCAATCCCATAATCAGGGGAAAGGGTTGTCAGGATCCCGAGGTCTGCGGTACCCGTACCTCCGATAGAGATTTCAAAGATGAAAAATTCCGGCCTGATTCCTGCCTCAAGGCTTTTTTCAATGGCTGTCAGGATACTCCCCGGAGTAATGCTCAGGCCCCTGTGAATAATAAAAGGGACACCCTCTTTCCAGGCTTCAAGCCCGCGCGAGGTATGGAGCACGACTTCGAACCTGCGGGAGAGCATGTCAGCGAGCAGGGACGCAGTGCTTGTCTTTGCTTTTACGCCTGTTATCTCAACTATTCTTATATCCGAAAGCTCCGGGTCGTCCTGCAGGATTTTCCCTATGGCTTCGTGGTGTGAGAGAACTGTTTTTCCTTCTGACCTGGCTTTTGAAAGCATGGGATAAGCCGGGTCCAGATGCACAGGCGCTACCAGCAGATCGAATTCGGATAAGGGGAGAGGAGTTTTTGAACAGCTGATGCCGTACTTTTCCTCAAGCTCCCCAAGCAGCACCTGATCCACGGTCCCGTAAACGTCTACTCCGGATACATCATTTCCCAGAGCTGCGAGTTTTATTGCGATTGGAATGCCGCCGTGTGTAAGGTCGAGCACGGCGAGCTTCTTCCGGAACAGGTCCATAATAAAAACCGGACCCAGATGTTCAAATCTACAGGGATTCCTGCACCCTTTTAAAGACGAGGTCGGCGATCAGTGAGTCGGCTCCGAGGGGTTTTGCGTAGCAGAGAGGAACTGCTTTCCCATCGATTTCAAGGGTTCCGCAGCCGTTTTCGTCCAGATTCAGGATTTTAGGGATATCCTTTGTGATGTGGACGCCTGAAGCCAGGAAAACAGGTACTGCTGAAATCTTTGTTACTCCTGTACCTGAAAAGCCTGCAATTGCTTCTTCCAGAGTTGGCTCACTGTTTTCCATAAAGCCGGCTCTAACAACAACATCAGAATACTTCTGTGCAATGTAATCTGCGATCTGGCTGACTACTTCTTTATTGTAAGGCAGTTTGCTCCCGTGGCCGATGGCCAGGATTCCGATTTTTTCTGTCATTTTTAAGACCTCATTTTAAGTTTAAGCTTAACAATATTATCAGAATTTGTTTAACACAATTAGTTTAATTTGTAACATCACAGAGTTTAACATAGTTAGAATTTATATGATATAACCTTTTTGAAAAAGGGACAACGGGAGAAAGTTTTGAGAGAAGCGGAGAAAGAAAGTTTTGAGAGAAGCGGAGAAAGAAAGTTTTGAGAGAAGCGGAGAAAGAAAGTTTTGAGAGAGGAAGCGGGAAAAAGAAACTGAGGATAAGGATAAAAATGCGTCAAGCCAGCAAGCCGCAGGAAGGATATTAAAACAGGGCAAAATTTTCATTCATTAATTCATTAATTCATTTATTTATTCATTTATTTATTCATTTATTTATTCATTTATTTATTCATTTATTTATTCATTCACTTATTCATTAATTCCTGCTTTAGAACTCGACCAGGCCGTTCGGGTAGTATATAATAGATGCTCCCTGGAAGTATACACCGCCGGGATGTCTGTACCCGTTTGACCCGCTCCAGTCGAAGTTGAGCCAGTACTGCGTTCCCTGCCCATCTTCAAGCACCCTTTCCGAGTACCAGACATTTTCGGCAGAGGGGTATCTCTCTGCGATATAATCCAGTATCCCGTAAGCTGCGTCCCTGTCATCCCCGATGTAAAGTTCGGGATAAGCGTGCCCATAAGACTCATTGTATGCCGTAACTACCCTCGTATTGAACCCCATATTTTTCAAAAGGGCAGACATAACAATTGAGTAATCATCGCAGTCCCCTATATATCCGCTGTCAATGGTCTGTGAAGCCCCGAAGAAAAACTCGGCGTTTTTGTCGTACCTGTACTGCCAGTTCCGGTTTACGTAATTATAAACAGCGCAGGCATCTTCTATATTGTATCCTGAAGTCTTTCCTGTGATATTGTAGACCTCTTCTCCTGTCCTTTCCTCTCCTGCCCCTATAGCCCTCCGGAAGTTCAGAGACAGCAGCCTGTATTCTTTTGGATAAACAGCACCTGACTTCTCTTCGGAGTACGAGGGCACCTCAGGTATCCCCGGAGAGGCGATACTTTCAGCGCTTTCGACACTCCCGACAAGATCAGCCTCTTCGGCTTCGAGTTCTTCCTCCGGGACAGTACCCTCAGGCAGCAATTTATTCATCCCATCGGCGACAAGACCCTCCTTAAGGTTCCCGATATCCATACAGCCGGCTGTCAGGGAGACGAGAAAAATGAGGACTATAAATTTTAAAGCCTTCACATGGACCACAAAATCAGCTCCGGAAGTACTGTATAAGTAATATAGGTTAATAAATTTCTGTGACAGCCCCCGCGAATAAATTCGCAGGCATCTATGGCCTTTCAACCAACGCTATTCCGCCCAGGAGCGAATATTATTCTGGTCTCGCCAACACCGTTCAAAGTTTTACATGTAGAACTTCCCTACATAACCTCATACTTTAAGTTCAGAGCAAAGTCTAGCTGACCTACTTGAGCCTATTATGCTGATGGTAGCAAAAACTAGCCAATATAGAATAGGACTGGAAGATAAATTAAGGTTTACAGGTAACTATTATCGAGAGAGTTTACGGCTGTATCCCGCCATAAAAATGACGGAGATTAGCCTCTACGCTCCGAAATATAATAAAGTAAATCTCTTAAAATTCTAACATTAGACTCTGGTTTCAATACATAGTTTATATTCCCCTTTTTCGTCTCAAAAATATCCCGCATTTGGGATAGTCGAGACCCTCACAGTATTTTCCTTTAGGCTGGAATTGAGAACATGATGAACAATATTTACATTTTGTATGTAAGATAATGGATATTATGCCCATATACAGACCCCTTTACACCCACAATTCAAAATATGCCCATATATAATCAGATGGGTCCATATATATTAACTGTTGCATTGTTTCCTCTTCAAACCCGAATCGGCATTATTTCACTCCCTGATGCCCTTGCATTTCCTGAAGTGATTTCGGTTATTTTAAAGTATGGCAGCCCCTGAATTGCTAGCTGGGCCATCGAGTACTCGATATCCGGAGTTGGTCCCTTAATCCTGAGAGGACTGGCTATGACGTTGAGCAGTTCCGCAAGGTTGGGGCTGTTCGACTTCCATGTCCCGTCACTCTGTGTTTCAGCGGTAAAGATTTTCCATTCGATTTTCACGGACATTAGTATTCTCCCGTATTCTCCCCTTAAAAAATGGTTATTCGGTCGAGCCAGCTGCTCAAAAAAATAAATTATCAGTACTCGGGCCTAAGTATTTTTATATGTTTTTACCTATAACTTTATATCACCGATGTAATTCGACTTTTCCCCTTTCAAAGCCTTAAATTATTAACCGGAAAAGAAACGCAGAATAATCTAAAAGGAAACTACTTACTGCTGACTCAAGGAGCTCAAATCATAAGTTTGCAGACTAAAAAAGAGATTTTTCAGCAGAGAGTTGTTTCAACCTAAATTGAGTTTATCCAACTCCTATCCAGCTCGGGAATAAGCCGAATCAGGAATAGGAGTATTTATGCTAGAGAGTGCTCTTAGCGGCTCCCTTAAACAGGAAATTACGCATGCCTTTTTGCGGCTTCACAGACGGCTCAGGAAATCCAGCACAATCCGATTAAATTCAGCAGGTTTTTCCATATTTGGCACGTGGGCGGTATCGGGCATGAGAACCTTTTTTGCCCCTTTGATCTCGTTAGCAAGCAGGTCAGCAGCCCGCAGGATTTCAGGATTATCAAGAGATCCAGCCATGAATAACGCAGGAACGGCGAGATTCCCAAGCCGCCCGGTGGCCGGTGGATTGAGCGGATTAAGCGGGTTGGCGTCGGCTATGGCCCAGGTTCCATTCTCGACCGGAATCCGGTTCATCTCAGTTGCCCGCTGACGGACGCGAGAGTCGACCTGCTCCGGCTGACGGAAACTGCCATCAACCCAGAGACGGATCTGCAGGTCACTTACGCGGTTCAGATCTCCCTGTTCGAGAGCCTGCAGCATCTCCAGAAGCTGAGATGGAGGAGCGCCCCTCATTTCAAAGCCTCCCGGAGTCCCACTGACAACGATCAGCGACAGCACCATATCAGGGTGCTCGAGAGTAAAATCAATGGCTGTTTCTCCCCCCATGGAGCAGCCCAATAAATGTGCATGTTCAATACCGAGTTCCTGAAGCAAGCGGTACAAATCCTTACGGCGGGAAACAGGCCCTATTGCAGGATCGGATTTCCCAAACCCGCGCATATCAAAACGAAGAACCCTGTAATGCTGTGCAAAAGCAGCCCACTGCTCGTCCCACATGCGACTGTCAACAAAGCCCGCATGGATGAGCACGAGCACCTCACCCTTTCCCTCAATTTCATAGTAGAGTTTCCCGTCTCCGGGGTCAACGTATCCGCTAGTCATGTTCTCTTGTGCTCCTTCCCTGTAATTTCAGCCCTGATTCCTATTTTAGAGGAGATTTAATTTTGATTGGTTGAACCCGGACTCCTTAATTTTAGTGGATATTCTCTTTATCGTGTCTAATTAATCTGGTCTTAATCCCATAATCCGGATCTTAATCCCGGCATTAATCCTGCGTTTAATCCGGGTCTTTTTCCTTTCTGATTCTTGCATATATCTTCCGACCAGATTTTTTCAGCAGGTAATTCAGACTTTCTTTTGATATCGGCTTTGATTTTTTAACTATCATTACCGGCTTTCTGGAATGTCTGGCAATCCTCTGCGAGAGGGTTCCGAGCAAAGAGATCTTAAATCTCTCGCTCGAATCGCCAATAATTGTCAGATCGTAGCCGTTTGAGACTTCAAGTATGGCATCTTCTATAGAGTATCTTTCAAGCAGTTTAAAACTGACAGGTATCGAAGTTATCTTTTTGACCAGCCCATCAAGTTCTTCAGTAATTATTGCTTTCTTGTCCGGATCTTCATCGGGGCTAATAATGCTGATTATTCTAATTGAAGCCCCGGTATTTGCAGCGAGTTTTTTTGCAAGATAAAGGCCGTGTACAGAATTTTGTTTTCCATTATATGCTACAAGGATTTTCTTAAGGCTGTCAGGTAGATGTCCTTTTAATAGAGCGATCTGGCTTTTTGAGGACAGGAGAACATCATTTGTTACGTCTCCGAGTGAATACTTAAACCTCTTTGATTCGTGCCAGCCCATAATAATTATGTCTGCGTGCTCTATTTCAGCCTGTTCAATAATTGAATTTGAGATTTTGTGGTCAAATGCAATGATAAATTCCCTTTTATTTCCGAATTTTGCAGGGTATTGCTCAAAATCTTCCTGGAAACGACAGTCCATCTCTATCTGTTTCTCATGGTAGGCTTCCTGAACTACCATTAAGGTTGTCTGGCGTGGAACTTCAATTATGTGCAGGCAAATTATCTCACTTCCCAGGAAATCTGCCAGCTTCAGAAGGTCTCGTTCATGCCCCGGATTGGAAACTGGCACAAGTACCCTGCCAACAGAAACCGGTTCAACGCTCACTCTTTCTACATTATTTTCCAGCAGGTCAAACAGGTTATATGCTGGCATGGCTTTGTCTTTTCCATAGTACATGTACCAGCCGGCTCCGGCAAATATCATTAATACGGTAAACAGTAAAGGTAAACCACCAAGAAGAGGCAGCAATAATATGCTCCCGACAACCCCGAATATTTGCGTGAAAGGATAGAAGGGATCGCGGAATGTTGGTTCATATCCGGGTAAAGTCCGTTTTCGGAGGATGATTACTGCCATATTGAGCAGGATAAATATCAAAATGTTAAAAGCCCCGCCAAGTCTTGCCAGCTGTTCTATGTTGAAAAAAAACAGGAGCGAAACCATTACAGTTCCGGTGACCAGTATAGCATCTGTCTCTTATACACATCTCCGAGCCCACGAGACGGACTC
>NZ_JJQY01000099.1:0-78100 GCF_000979295.1 Methanosarcina sp. 1.H.T.1A.1
GACGGCATACGAGATAGGAGTCCGTCTCGTGGGCTCGGAGATGTGTATAAGAGACAGATGTAGGTCCATTCCGCAGAATCTTCAGCGTAATATTCTACTGAGTCGCTCCTGTATTCTTTAGAGAGGGCTGTCCAGAGGGCATTAAGTTCTGCTCCGCTGACAGTTCCGTTTTCATAGCTTTTTTCAGCGCATAACTTGTGGGCTTTATATTCAAATTCCGTTATCATGGGCTGGCGGGTAAAGTAGTTCTGGTATTCCCCTATATGCTGGGCAAGCACGGCAACTGCGGTTTTCTTATCAGAGTTTTCGACCACATAATCAACAAAGAGTTCTTCGTTGAACGTGGACGGGACCTCCATTTCATAGATCTGGCCTGTGCAGTAGAGATAATCCACGGAATTGCCCATCAGATAAAAATTAATTCCGTGCCCGAGCTCATGAGTAAGAGTCTTCTGGTCACTGATAATGCCGTTGTAGTTCATAAAAATCAGGGCCGGAGCCTTCAGAGCAAAGAGGCCGTAACAGTAACCTCCGGGCTGTTTTCCATTTTCGGGGGCAGGATATACGTCTATGAAATTTTCGGTTACTGTTTTTAAGAAAATTTCGTTGAAACGGGAATCCATTCCGGAATAGGATTTCTGGATCTCCTGTAAAGCAGCTGTATAGGTGTAATTTTTACCAGATTGACCCGTCAACTGCAAAATAAGGTCATACGGCCTGAGCATTTCAAGCCCGAGCTTTTTTCTCCTGAACTCATTATAAGCTTCAAATACGGGTTTTCTCTCCTTAAAAACCGTATTCATATCATCAACCTGATTCTTTGTGAGATAAAGGCCGTACAGGCTGGCTTCGTAAGAGTCCGGGTAGTTTAGCTGTCCTGCAGCAAGGTCATCAAGGCGGGCTTTTTCCGCATAGAGAGAAGCCATTGAATCGGATTCGATTATAAGGTGATAAAACCTCTTATCATAACATCTCATCCTGTTTTCCCGGCTCTGGTCTGTTGAAAGCAGAGTATTATAAGACTGGGAATTTACTGAGAACTCTTCCCCGTTCTCAAGAGTTATGCTTCCTGCCATGGTGACTGTATTGGTGATTTTAGAAAGGGCCTCAGTCTCCAGTTTCATGCGCTGATTTTCAATCTCTGCCAGATATACAGCCTGAGCTTCATCCACCGGCCTGTGCTCTGCAAACCTGATATAGGTCGCTTCAAGATAAGCCCTGTATACCTCAAGCCCGGATTCTTCGGAAAAGAGCCTGACCCATTCCTCCTTATTGAGTGAGGTCAGTTTCACGGTTGCAAAGGCATTAACCTTTTTATATTCTGTAAGCAGGTCCTGAGTATCCGCAAGAAGAGACATGAAGAACTGCTCATTCACGTTTTTGCTGAGTTGAGTGTATGCATAAGTGTAGAGAACATCAATGGATCTTGAAAACTCTTTTTCGGCTTCCAGATACCTGAGTAAAGCAGTCCCGGATAGCTTCTCAAATTCCGGACGATAAGTCTCGTTTATTTCTTCTAGGCTCTTTTTTAATGCCCCAAGCTTTTCTAAGGCAGCTTCCCTGCTGCTGAAAAGATAGGAATTGTTCCATTCCGTGGTAACTTCATCAGGATTAAGCTCTTTATTTGTTTCCATAAATTCTACCCCTGATAACTATCAATCTATAACTTTGAACGTAATACGTAGGAATGAGAATATATATGGACTGATTCATATTAACCTGATGTCCAGAAAGTGTTCAAAGAAAGTGTTCAAAAATGCAATCAAAAACCTCATATTTATAATCCAACCAGGCTGAGTGCAGGTTAAGAAGTCAACTTAAAGCAGAAAGACCCGTCCAGGTCAAATTATTTATATCCGCCCTCCCATTAGTGTTTTAAAAAAGGTAAGTTCTTAAAAAAGGTAAGTTCTTAAAAAAGGTAAGTTCTATGAACTGTTGCAAAAGAACACACGGAATTCCCGCCCTATTTTCTTTTTTCGTACCCGGTCTGGGCCAGCTTGTAAAGGGACATCTTTTCAAAGCACTTGGCATCTGGATAGCCTTCATGGTTACCGGACCAGCACATTTCATAGGATTTGGAATTTCATTATGGCTTATTATATGGGTCTGGCAGATTTATGATGCTTACAATGCCTGAATAAAAAACAGGTGGCAAAAGCAGGAAAGGATAGAAAATAGGTGTATCGTAAAGTAAGTTACTTAACTATATATTCAATTATTGCTGAAATTTAGGGAGTTCAGTTATTTTTTCGTTATTTTCTCTGAATCATTCTTATTGGTTGATGTCGAGCCGGCTATCCTCAATTTTACTATCAATATCTATCACAATCTATCAAATTGATTAAAGGAAAAATTAAACTTTCCATGACCACAAGATATATAATTAGGGAAAACCTAACTAACTGCACTGATCGAGATATGACTGAGAAAAAAGAGCATTTGTTCATAGTCTTTGAAAACCTGGTCAAAATCAAAAGCGAGTGCTCTTGTGAGATCTTCTCTGAATGCGGGTTATCGGATATCACTGTAAAACAGATCGGATATCTGAGGGTCATAGATGAACATGGGGAAGTGACATTTAGCAGGCTTGCTAAGATTACCAGAAACTCAAAGCCAACCATCACAGAGATGGTCAACAAATTCTTAAAAATGGAGTGCGTGTACAAAGAAAAGTCCTCGGATGACGGGAGAATCTTTTACATTCGCCTGACTGAGAAGGGACGGAGAATAGCTCGTGCCGAAGAAAACGCTTTGTTGAAGGTTATTGAAAAAATGGCAGATTCTCTGGACGAGAAAGAGATCGACACGCTTATCAACATCCTGGAAAAGGTATGGTAATTTTTTTGTAGAGTATATAGTTAGGTTAATCCAAACTAAATAATTTGAATTACTGAGACAGCTGCGATAACAACTTCATAATTCTTGAGACGATTGTGATAACAGCTTCATAATTCTTGAGACGACTGAAAATAACTGAGACGACTGAGATAACAACTTCATAATAATTGAGACGATTGACAATGAATTCAGAAAAAACCGATGATAACAGAGAGAGCATCGTAATGCCGCTCTTTGAAGTAGTTGTTTACCCGAAAAGCCGGGCAAAATTCCTGGCTGACAAAGTTACCGGGGAAATACTATCAACTGATATAAAAAATGCCGAGCCTGTGTATGCTGTCGGGCTGACAGTAAAGAGCGGCACAAAACCTTCAGACCTGTCAGAAGACGATCTGTATAAAACAGGAAATCTGCTTAAGATTGTATTTGTGCAGCCTGCTGATGAAGGATATCTTGTTGTTGCAAAGGCCGTCAAGAGGGTAGAGGCCGTCTCTCTCTGCCGGAAGGACGGACTGTTCTATGCAACATATGAACCTATTTCTGATCTTCCGGATCTTGATGAAGATATTCATGCGGAAATGATAGAGAATGTAAAAACGATGATTAATGAGATAAGCAGTCGTTTTCAGGGTTCTGAGAAATTTACCAGGCCAATCGAGAAGATGGGTTCCATTGACCAGATAATGGGACATGTCATGCCATTCATACCGATAAAACTTGAAGAAAAGCAGGCCCTTCTGGAGATTGTTTCTGTCAGGGAACGATATCTTACGTTTTTTAATATTCTAATGAAGCACAAAGAGAATATCAATTTCCAGATTGAAATTGCAAAAAAAGTTACCGATAATATAAACAAGTCGCATAGAGAGGCGATGCTTAGAGAGCAGCTGAAGGTAATCCAGGAAGAACTCAATGAAGGCGCAGATTCCGTTTCAGGTGAAGGGGGATACCGGGAAAGAATTGAGAATTCCAGGATGCCTGATGAGGCAAGAAAGAAAGCACTCTCAGAGCTAAAGAAACTTGAAACCGGAGGCATCCACAATCCTGAAAGCCCTGTTCTCCGAAACTATCTTGACCTCATGCTCGACCTTCCCTGGGTAACGGAAGAGAAAAAGAGCATCGATATTGCCGAAGCCCGCCGTGTGCTTGAGAGCAACCATAACGGGCTTGAAAAAGTCAAGGAAAGAATAATCCAGCACCTGGCGGTAATGAAATTAAAAAAGGAAAAACAGGGTTCGATTCTGGTCTTTACGGGACCTCCGGGCACTGGCAAAACAAGTCTGGGTAAAAGTATTGCAGATGCCCTTGACCGGAAATATGTCAGGATCAGCCTTGGAGGCGTCAAGGATGAAGCCGAGATCAGGGGACACCGCCGGACATACGTTGGGGCTCTGCCCGGAAGAATTATTCAGGGCATGAAAAAAGCAGGCACGAAAAATCCTGTATTCGTTCTCGATGAAATCGATAAGCTTTCATCTTCCTACTCAGGAGATCCGGCAAGTGCCCTTCTGGAAGTCCTTGACCCCGAACAGAACAGCACCTTCTCAGACCACTACCTGGAAGTTCCGTATGACCTATCCGAGGTATTGTTCATTGCCACTGCCAACTCCCTGGCAAATATCCCGTCTCCTCTTCTTGACAGGATGGAGCTGATCGAGATCTCGGGCTACACGAAGAACGAGAAGTTTGCAATTGCAAGAGACCACCTGCTCCCCAGTACCCTGGAAGAACACGGTCTTGATGCGGATAAACTCAAAATTGAAGATGAGGCCTTAAAGGTAATCATCGAAAAATACACCCGTGAAGCAGGAGTCAGGCAGCTTCAAAAACAGCTTGCAAAGGCTTCGAGATTTGTTTCCGAAAAGATCGTCTCAGGCAAGGCTGACCTGCCTTATGTGATAAAGGTGGATATGCTCAAAGAGACCCTCGGAAAAGAGATGATCCGGCAGGAAGAAGCCCGAAAAGAGAATGTTCCCGGCGTGGTCACCGGACTTGCCTGGACTCCTGTCGGAGGAGAAATTCTCTTCATAGAAGGCACATTCATGCCCGGAAAAGGAAAGCTTACGCTTACCGGCCAGCTCGGGGATGTTATGAAAGAGTCTGCGCAGATATCTATGAGCCTTGTCAGGTCCAGGCTTGCAAACACTGCAAACAGCTTTAACTTTACTGCAAGCGACGTTCATATCCACGTGCCCTCGGGTGCAACCCCAAAGGACGGCCCGTCAGCAGGTGTGACTCTATTTACTGCCCTCACATCCCTGATTACCGGCAAAGCAGTTGACCCAAAAATTGCCATGACAGGGGAAATCACGTTGAGCGGGGCAGTAATGCCTGTGGGCGGCATAAAAGAGAAAATCCTGGCAGCCCACAGGGCAGGCATAAAGAAGGTAATCCTGCCAAAAGAGAATGAAAGGGATCTTGAAGATGTGCCCGAAGATGTCAGAAACGAACTTAAATTCGTACCGGTGGAGACCATTGAAGAGGTCTTGAAAGAGGCACTTGATATGGACCTTCCCGGACAGATGCTGTCGTCTTCTTTTGCAGGAAACAGCTTCGCAACTACCCAGAACGTTTGAATTTGAAGTGCAGGATGGGGTTACGGTTTGTCGGAACCGTGATACACCCTTCCTGAGAATTTTTCTTAAATATTTTTGAAATCTGGGTCTAAGTTTAGTTCAGTTTTTCAGTACTTTTCTTTTATGATCCTTTTTTTCCGATGTCATAAATCATTATTCAAATCCTCATTCGGTTTTTACAGGATACGTACTTTAAAAAACTGTCATTATTGATTAGTTGGTACAAATTGATCGGCTAATCAAGTTTAAACATTCCTGCAAATAATATAATGGAGAAAATTGTAGTAAATGGAGAAAATTGTAATATTACGTTATTTGAAGGTCCTGAGAATCCGAAAGTCCTGAGAAATCGAAACTAAGAGGCAAGATCATGAAAGTAATAGCCATAAACGGAAGCCCCAGAAAGAAATGGAATACAGCAACCCTGCTTGAAAAAGCTCTTGAAGGAGCAGCTTCAGAGGGTGTGGAAACAGAAATAGTCCATCTCTATGACCTCAACTTTAAAGGCTGCACAAGTTGTTTTGCCTGCAAATTGAAGGATGGAAAAAGCTATGGAAAATGTGCAATGCAGGACGAGCTGACCCCTGTGCTGGAGAGGCTGAAAGAGGCGGATGCGGTGATCCTGGGATCACCCATTTACCTTGGGAACTCTACAGGCGAGATGAGATCGTTCATGGAACGTTATGTATTTCCATATCTCGTTTACTCCAATGATATACCCTCGCTCTATCCGAAAAATATCCCTGTCGGTTTCATCTACACTATGGGGGTAAAGGAAGAATACATGGATATGTTTGGGCTCAGGAAAACTATTGAATTGAATGAATATATTGCTAAGAGAATCTTCGGAGATTCCGAATCACTGTACAGCACCGATACCTACCAGTTCGAAGATCATTCAAAGTATGTGGCAGACAGTTTTGATCCCGAGGAAAAGGCAAAAAGGCGAAAAGAAGTGTTTCCAAAAGACTGTGAGAAAGCCTTTGAGATGGGAGCCAGGTTCGTAAAGCGACAAAAAGCTATGGAAGTAAAGAAGTAAAAGCAATAAAAATTGAGTCACTTTACTCCCTGAAACCGATTTTTAACTCCTATAATATCGAAAACCTCCGCCAGCTTGTCTGGCGGCTCTGCCCAAAAAAAGAAGTAGAGAAAAAAGAGAATTAAAAGAGAAAAAGCTCGAAAAAGTAGTAAAAACAAAATAGATGGGAAAAAACATTTTTCAGGCCAGAACTCATTCTATTTTTATT
The DNA here is from genome assembly GCF_000979295.1 of Methanosarcina sp. 1.H.T.1A.1. Taxonomy (NCBI): domain Archaea; kingdom Methanobacteriati; phylum Methanobacteriota; class Methanomicrobia; order Methanosarcinales; family Methanosarcinaceae; genus Methanosarcina; species Methanosarcina sp. 1.H.T.1A.1. Next base: position 6,662 of record NZ_JJQY01000099.1, read on the forward strand.
GCGTGCCCGCAGACTTATCAAATCTCTTTTACTTATCAGCTTTTATTTACTGGTTTTTTGCTTATTTTTTGTCTTTTTTGAGAAGGCCGCTCTCCTTCGTCGAGCGTGACAAGAAAGGTTCGGTATAGTGAATACGGTTGTACGGGTCAGAAATATTTTTAGTAGATTTTTTGAGCTTTCCGATCGAAGTCCAGTTCCTCAGTTTAGGAGAAGAACCTTCTGAAGAACTATTCTTCTTTCAGGGCTTTTCACCACACCCGTGAAGAGCTGTGGAAAAATTCAAAGCTGCCCACCGCTGCAGGAGAAAGCCCCATTTCTTCAAACATTCCCCTGAAAACCACCCGGTATTCCTCTTCAGGTATCGTTTCCCCACTGCTTCCAGGAGGCATTATGATTTCGAGCCTTACCTTTCCGGAGGCATCGAGTTCAACTATGTACCTGTTCCCCTTATCATAAGTCACTACCTTTGCCTCCGGGACAAAATAACTTACAGAACCCAGCCGCCTGCCGTCCTTTAAAAAGACTTCATCCGGACCCAGGCCTGCCATGGGATACGTATAAACACTCACAGTGGACCCGTAAGTGGAATCATCACTGTTTTCCTTGAGATAGGCATATACAGCCGGGAAATCCGGAGATTCGTTCACCGATATTTCAGCGTCCCAGGTCCGGTTTTGTGAGGCTTTTTTCAGGGCTTCAAGATACTTTTCCGAGGCTTTTTCATCTATTCCGAAGAGGAGCCTTATTTTTTCAAGCATCCAGAAGTCATCCGGAAATTCCGATAGCTGTAAGGGGGACTCGGGGTCGGAGTGGCTGAAGTTCGAGAGGGCTACACAGGTTCCGGTCCTGGCTTCAGTTTCGGATTTTTGTCCTTTTTCCGCCTTTTCTTCACAGATGAAGACCATAAGCTCGGAGTCCTCATTATAGTTAAGCCTGATATTCTCCACAAGAGCAGCACTTCCTAACCTTTCCCTTACCTCCGGAACATCCCCGGGCTCAAAACCCGAAAAGTTTCCAGGCCAGGGCCAGGAACCTTCCACTTCATAGCCTGCTTTCTCCGCTTTCGTAAGTGCTGAATTGTAATCAAGAGGCCCGATATCAACGTCCTCGGAATAGTACCAGGAACTGTCAACAAAACCCATTAATAAGAAAGGGCCGAAGAAAAACAGCACAAGAAGGAGGGGAATGAGCAATAATAATATCAGTATGGCTTTTTGCTTATTCATGAAACTTTCAACTCCGGGGAAACATCAGTAAACTGGAGAGGTTGTTAGTATTACGAATTATATGCCGAATCTTAATACTGTCGGAGTTGATAACTCGGAGCTTTTCATAACATTAAATTAGAAATGCTAAAATAATAAATAAGTTTGGCTTATTTTGTAAACTTTTAGATCAAAAAATCGAAAATCAATAAATTTGTCATAGATCCGGAACCTTCCAAAAGTCCCTACCCTTATTCCTTTAGAGTGGTAATGGGCTGAGCTTTACAGGTAGCCATTTTTCTGTTGCTTGATCGAACTTTCCAGAAGCAACCGGAATGGTATCTTCCGTCGTTTTTTAGGGCCAATGTTAGAATAAAGATATTTTTGTACATGCAAGGATATGTTAACGCTGAGTAACAACCTGAGCGGCATGTACTAATATAATATTAAATTTTATGTGAAGTGGTACGGATGGAAAAGCTTGCAATTAAACCTGGTATATTGGGAAGTGGACTCGGAATCTTAGCCGGACTCATCGAAATGTCTATTGGAGCACAAATCCTGCCATGGATTGGAAATAAGGAAAGCCCAGTTGTATTGGGATTAATCACATTTTTCTTGAGCGGTATTGCCCTCCTATCTGTCCTTTCAGCTCGTAACCATGTTAAACTAACGAATGATCGTAAGTTGGCGATTTTTTTTGGTGTACTATTTACCAGCGGCAATTTGCTTTACCACCGTAGGGCGGCTCTGGTATCTGCCAGGATCACTCCTCATTATGACATGTTTACTTCTCGCTTATGAATTTTGGTTTGGTCAATCGAAGCTTAGCTCTCCAAAAATAATTTGTAGGAAATTTTGGGTAAACCAGATACTTGGAGGGATTGGTAGCCTAATTATCCTTGTCTCCGTAGCCCTGGCATTTTTAAATCGTAATTTTGCATTATTCCAATCCGAAATTCTTATAAAGGCAGATCGTTTCCGTTTCGAGATTTTGCCAATGGATATTGTCCGCTTTACAAATTTATCAGGCGGGGTAACGACGGTCGAGGATATCGAGGTTAGTCTTGTGATGGTTGTATATATCTTTTTGATATTAGGCGCTGTCATCGCTTTGATATCGAGCCTGGCCAAATCCCGCATTTTTAAAGGAATCGGTGGCATCCTTGTGTTCACAGGTTTGGCTCTCTCCCTCTTTTGGCTGCCCGGAATTCTAGCACAAACAGAATTTCTCTCTGGGGGGTTTCAGAATATTGTCGGATTATTAGGAATGGGTTGGTATATCTCAACTGTTGGAATGGGTCTGATTATGATAACCAGTTTGTTTCAACTTCAACCAGGTAATACTAAGAGCTGAACTACCGGGACGCGCTGAATATCAAAACATTTACTTGCCTTGTCAAGATTGTATAAACGAAAATGCACTCACAATGCTACCTGTTATCTGGTGGTTTGTGTCAAAATGAATTTATGAGATGAATCCTCTCTATTAAAAAATTCGTATCCTCTTCAAATTTGAAAGCCCATTTGCTTTTAAATCAAAAAAGCTTAAACCTGATACATACATGAAAAACCTGAGAAAATACGGTAAATCTCCTTTCAGTGTAGCAGTCATTCATGGTGGCCCCGGAGCCCCCGGAGAAATGGCTCCCGTTGCCAGAGAACTCTCTGCCATTCGGGGAATCCTTGAACCCCTCCAGACAAAAGCAACCCTTGAAGGTCAGGTCCGGGAACTGAAAGCCGTGCTGGAAGATCATGGAGACTTACCGATCACGTTAATCGGGTTTTCCTGGGGTGCAATGCTCAGCTTCATCTTCACAGCCCGTTATCCTCAGTTCATAAAAAAACTAATTCTAATCGGAAGCGGCCCCTACGAAGAAAAGTATGCCGCAAACATAATGAATACACGGATAAGCCGGCTCGGAAAAGAAGATTGGGAAAACTTCCTCTTCCTTACAGAAACCCTTAATGATCCCTCAGCTAAAAACAGGGATGAAGCCCTGTGCAGCTTTGGAACGTTGATGTCAAAAACGGACGCTTATGACCCGCTTCCTCATGAAAAAGAACTGCTCGAATGCAGCTACGAGGCCTTCAAAGGCGTATGGGGAGAAGCCAGCGAATTGAGGATCAGTGGTAAACTCCTGCAAATGGGAAATAAAATAAAGTGTTCTGTAGTTGCAATTCATGGCGACTACGATCCTCACCCTTTTGAAGGAGTAAAAGAACCCCTTTCCAGAGTTTTAAAGGATTTCAGGTTTATTTTGCTGGAAAAATGCGGACATAAACCCTGGGTGGAAAGGCAGGCAAAAGCGAGGTTTTATGACCTGCTTAAAGATGAAATTTGAAAGTAAACTAAGAAATAAACTAAAAAATAAACTTTTTTGTTAAGTATAGCTGATCACAAGAGATAAAATTCTCCATTCGAACACAGTTAAAAGGGCAAGCAATGGCAGAGTCCCTTTCAAATTTCTTTTTAATTTTTCATTGGATTTATTTGTTTTTTGATGAGAATGATAGCAGGGTCCTTTTTAGCTTTTAATTGTTAAACGGTCGTAATAAATTGACTATCAATCGCAGGATTGTTACATATATAACTAATCAAGATGGTTATCGAAAGAGTTAAGTTGTATATAATGTTGCGAAGCACAGGTAAGAACCAATAAAATTCCAAAACCAATTGCTTTTTAAGCTAAACAGGTCTAACCTGAGAGACGTATGACGTATCTGCGAAAATACGGAAATCCTCCCTTTACCGTAGTCGTTATTCACGGCGGACCCGGTGCTCCTGGAGAAATGGCCTCTGTCGCTAGAGAACTTTCCTCCTTTACCGGAATCCTTGAACCACTCCAGACTAAAGCAACTATTGAGGGCCAGGTAAAGGAACTAAGAAATATTTTGAAAGAGCATGGGGCTCTGCCGGTAACCCTTATAGGGTTTTCCTGGGGTGCAATTCTCAGTTATATCTTTACAGCTCTTCACCCTCGTTTCGTGAAAAAATTGATTCTGGTCGGAAGTGGACCATATGAACAGAGATATGCTATAAACATAACGAGCACCCGGATAAGCAGGTTAGGAAGGGAAGATTGGGAAGACTTCCGTTCTCTGGACGCAGTTCTTAACAATTCTACGGCTATAAACAAGAATGAAGCTTTTTGCAGCCTGGGAAAGCTGCTATCGAAAGCTGATACCTATGACCCTCTGCCCCATGAAGTAGAACTGATCAAATGTAGCTATGATGTATTCAAAGGTGTATGGAGAGAAGCACACGAGTTAAGGAGCAGCGGTGAGCTTCTGAAATTGGGAACAAAAGTCAGATGCCCGGTAGTTGCAATTCACGGAGACTATGATCCCCACCCATTTGATGGAGTTAAAGAACCCTTATCCGGGGTTTTGAAGGATTTCAGATTTATCTTGCTGGAAAAATGCGGGCACAGACCCTGGATTGAGCGAGAGGCTAAGGAAAGATTTTACAACTTATTAAATAATGAAATTTGATAATGTTTGAAGCAAACAAAGCAAGAGTCTCTTCGCGTTTCACAAATGAAAAAAGAAATAATTTTATACCCAATTTTTCCTCGAAAAGAGGAAAAATTGGGTAGCCTTCATAGGGCTACCTGAATAGCTACAATGTTTTATTCAATTTACATTCGGACTTATTGTTTAGGAGGCCAGTTCTTCTCTATCCAGCCAGGGATACGGCCGGAGTCCATTGGACCAACCTTTACATTTGCACCGAGTGTATCTTCGAGGTCACCCTGCAGACGAGCTGAGAGACCTGGAATGATAAGGGTGTTGTGGTTTGTGTCCGTCTTGAGGTCGAATCCTGCCTTTTCGAATGCGTCCTTTACCTTTGCGGAAGTCAGCTGACCACCGGCAACTGCAGCTTCCACACCAATCCCATCGGTGTCAACTGCAAGCAGCCAGCATACTATGCCATTTGCTGAGATATCGCTTTCTACCGTGTAGTAGGTAAGGGCGAAGTTTGTGGTGAAGAATACCGGAGAGTCTTTGTCCGGGGCTCCAACCTTATACATACCTCCATCCACGGAGACCGGAGTCCTCGGGTCGGTGTAGATGGTTTCGGCCAGGTGCACTTCAGGCAGTGTGGAATAAGGCTCCATGCTGTGGAGGATCATTATGTCTCCGTACCTGATAGTGAATACTGAAGCCATAACGGTTTCCCAGTAGGAGGCACTTACAGGGTCTGCAATTCCTGCCATCCAGGCTGTGATGGGGAGAGCCATGATCGGATATGCGATCTCGGTGTCGCCCATAATGCCCGCTCTCCTGATTTTCAGGAAGTTGGTGAAGGTGTCCTTCAGGCCTTTGCCGCTTGGGTAGGTTCCCGGGTCGAGCACAATGTCCTTGATACCTGCTTCTGCGAAAGTCTTTGCAAGGCTCTTGAGGGCGTCAAGGTCATTAAATGCCGAAACAACAACAGGGACCTTGTACTCAAGGGCGAGTTCTCCTACTTCTTTCCAGTTGTCCTTGTTTGCAGCGTAGAGCAGCGGGTTCTTGTCCTTTGCAACCTCAAGTCCTGCCTTCAGGACTGCGGGGTTAAAGGAACAGAAGATCATAGGCAGGCCTATTTCTGCTACCTTCTTGACAGCAGCAGCGAACTTTGCCGGGTCGTTTGAAGCGGCTTTTATTGCCACACCGTCGAGAAGCAGGTTGCGACCTACATAGAACTTCTTGAAGTCCGCGATCTTATTTACCCTCTCAATAAGGGCAGCTTCTTCCATGTTGTCTGAAACATCGAAGAACATCTTTGTCTTATTGAAGAATGTGAGCTTGTGGCGGTACAGGACATCGTCCCCACCAATGTTTGCTGCCTTTTCGCCTACTCCTATGGTAACCTGACGGATCTCAGGTGCAAGGAGCCTGTCGAGTTCTGCCAGCTTCTTTGCGTACTTCTTTTCCTTTACCAGCGGGGGACAATTTTCAGTCTTTCCGGACCTGTCGATCAGCTTGGAAGCAAATGCCATACATGTAGGCTCACCACATTCTCCACAGTTGGTCTGGGGCAGGTACTTGTAGGCTTCTAATGGGCTGTTTATTTTCATTTTTTACACCTCCGCTCCGATCCAGTTGGCAATGTCCACAGGCTCTGCCTCAATTGAGCCAAAGAGGGTCTGGGTTATCTGCTTCAGAACAGCTACCGAGGTTGGGTGCATCATCATGAACAGGTCGTTTCCTGCAAGTGCAAGGGACAGCCCTGTGACGATTTCCCATATAGGTCCTCTGTACTCTCTTGGGCCCCAGTCCGAGTCCTGTCCCAATGGCGAGCTAACCATCCAGGACTCACGGGCACCCCATGCGTTGGTGGTACCTGAGGACATCGGGAAGGTCAGTTCGTCATCACCCATAAGTGCTGCAAGTCTGATACGCTCCATGTTGGTGTAAGCATAGTCGAGACCATACCCCAGGGCTGCAGTGGTTGGGTCCATTATGATCCTGTCTCTGGGCACATTGCACTGCTTCATGAGTTTCCTGTTCAGTTCCTTCTGGGCATTCATGTCCAGCTGTGTCCAGGAAAGCACATCGTGGTCGTATTTTAATGCGGCTTCTGCAATTGCAGCGTAGTCCAGGTTCAGGCTTGCAGATGCAAGGAGACAGCGCTCGCCTTCTGCAACTTCTGCTGCTTTTGCCAGGACTTCTGGGTCTTTCTGTGGGTTCCCTGATCCACCAATGGCTATTGGCACATCAACGGCCTGCAGGACTTCTTCAACGGTCTTGGCTGCATCCTTGGGGGAAGTGTCTTTAATGAGCGGGTCAGTTGAAATCAGGTGGATGGTGATCATGTCGGCGTTGAACTTTTCAACGTTCTTCTTTGCCCATTCTCCAGGGCTGTCCATGACCTCATCGTAGTTCTCCTTGACAGCTTTTGCAAGCCCTATCCTCATGTCGAACACATCGATTGTGACCTGGTTCCTGTTCGGCATTGGAGCATCAAAGAAGAACGGAAGAGCTTTTTCGCCACCCAGCATTACCTGCTTTCCACGGCTTCCGCCGTCTGCAGATGTGTTGCCTATGGGTACTTCCTGAATCTGAGTTGTCCATTCTGCGATATTAGCAACATCAAACTTTGCAGAGATGATATCCTTGAGTTTCGGAGCTGCCAGAGCAGGGGAAACTGCGGGAGCTGCTGCCTGTGCACCAAAGCCTACTGGATATCCAAACATACCGGCGATTCTTGCGAAGTGCTGGGCAAGTACTGCACTCTCCTGCCCGAGAGCTGCTGCAAGCATCGGGTCAAAGCCGCCTCCGAGTCCACCGAGATCAATCTCAATGTCCCCTTCGATAGTCACACCTTCGAGGGCTTCTACATCCATTCCCGCGAACATGTTTGTTATATCTGATAACTTCATTTTCTTTGCCATGTAAACCTCACCGTTTCCGTAATTTTTTCCGTTTTTGTGAGTGACTTTATAATAAAGAATATAATACAGGACGTGTTTCCAGATGTTTTTCCCTTTTATAGGAACAGGGACCGGAACAGGAATGAATCCTGTTCCGTTATTCTGATTATTCTAAATGCCGTTTCAAGCTCTTAAACCGGACATTGTTTCCTGTTCTCTTTTTCCGGTACGGTTATCTGCATAATCCACAGGTTCAAAAGGAAGCTGGGGTCAGAACCCCAGTCTTTGTACTATTTTTTCTACTTCTACTGCAGCAACCGAATCATCCGGGATTTCAAAGAGAGGTATACCTTTTATGTCCATTTCCTCTATTTTCGGGTCGAGAGGTATCACACCTATCAGGTTAAGTTTCAGGTCCCCTGCCAGTTTCACGAGCTCTTCGCGGTTTGCATCTGTAACTTTGTTTGCAATAACGTGAATTTTGCCAACATTTGAATCCAGTTCACTCACAAGTTCACGAATCCTTTCTGCAGTCCTGAATCCCCTGCGTGAGGCGTCAGTTACAACAATAAGATCATCAATGTCCCGGATAATTTTCCTGCTGAAATGCTCAAGCCCGGCTTCCGCATCAATTACAACTACATCATAATTCACGATCAGTTTGTCCATGATGCCACGGAGGAGGTTGTTTACATAGCAGTAGCAGCCTGAACCTTCGGGCCTGCCCATTACCAGCAGGTCGTATCCCGGCATTTCTTCAATGATCTCATATACTTTACTTTTGAGTACCGATTCCTTGTTCATATCGGGGTTATCAGGCCTCGGTTTTGTGATTTCAGCCTGCAGGAACTCCTTTGCATCCCCGATTGTTTTTACGTTTTCACAGCCAAGGGTCTCAGGCAGGTTAGTATCTGCGTCTGCATCAACTGCCAGTGTAAACTTCCCGTTTTTGGAAAGGTAGCGGATCAGAAGAGCCGCTACCGCTGTTTTACCTGTTCCACCTTTTCCCGTTATTGCAATTACTTTAGTCACAGCATACCCCTTTTGGATTGTTTTTCTGTTTTAGGCAATAGCCTGTCGTCACTCAGTTATTTCTTTTCCTTCTTCTCGCTGATGATCATCCTGTCAATGGTGATCTTTGCGTTCTTGAAGGTCAGCTTTATTCCGCTACCTGAACCGCCGGACATCATTGGCATTGCAGGCATCTGGAAGCCGGCTGCAGGCATCATCATTGGAGCGGCTGCAACTGCTACTTCCTCTTCTTCTTCCTCTTCTTCTTCCTCTTCTTCAGCTGCTGCCCAGTTGGCAACGACCGGGTGGCTCTTATCCTGGAGGAAGGCTTTCAGGGACTGAATGTCACTTGCATCGTTCTCGGTTGCGATCTTTTCCTTTATGTCAGCAGGGATTGCATCGGTGATTTTGTCTTTGAATTTGGCAGGTAGCCACACTACTCTGTTCCAGCCACCATCGGCCTGGATGAACTTGGGGGAGTAGAAGTAGTTGATGCCTACACCGAGGAAACCTACAATCTGCTTTCCGCCGCCGGTCTGACCGGCCATTGTGGAGAATCCGATACCGTTCGGGGCCATTCCCTGGTATTCTCTGTCTACCCAGCCAATACCGTCTACTTCAGGGATATAGAACCCGACTACTTCGAAGCAGCCACAGGATGTGTGCGGGGAGTCAAAGAAGGAGTGGAGTTTTATCTTGTCGAATTCGCCGCTGGACAGTTTCTTGGCAATTTCGTTTACACCGGAGTATTCTCCTGTCTTGGAGTCAAGGACCTCGCCCTTGTCAATTGAGAACTGTGGGCCTTCGGGGTCTACCTTTGCTGCTGCACGGCCGTCGAACCAGTTGATTGCACCGCAGAGGGAAACTCTGTCCGGGGAAACCACACAGACGTTGGTCGGAGCAAAGGACTGGCAGAGTGTGCATCCGTAGAAGACATCCACATCTTCATCGTGCAGGTCTTTTGTCCTTGCGTCTCTTGCCTTGAAGATATCCTTTGCTTCTGCGAGTTTCTTCTCGACTTCGGCCTGGTCGGTGTAGAAGGTCACCTGCATCTTCTCAATAAAGGGCAGTTCGCTCTTGAAGAGCATCATTACAGCTTTTCCGAAGGGCTCAAAGGAGTCCATCTTCCCGGCTGTGTCCTTGGAAATCCTCATCCAGACATCATATCTCTGGTTCAGGTGCATAATGCCCTGGCAGTAGTTGATGAAGTCGTGGACACGCCTTTCTACGACAGATTCGAGGTCAGGCTCGACAAGTTCTCCGCCAATGTTAAAGATCATTGCCCAGGGATAGGTCTTGCCTTCTTCCAGCTGCTTGAGGTCGGGACCGATAATTGTTACTTTGTCGTCCTCAATTTCATCCATGGGCGCTGCTCGGACAAGTTCCAGACCGACGGACTTCGGGCCTCCGAGTTCAACAAACATGCCTTCTTTTCTTACTCTTTCTCCTTCGAACATTGGGGAGATCTCAAATGGGAATTCTTCTGCCATTATATGTTGCCTCCTAATTCAAATTTATAAAAGGTCAATTACCTCGTCCAGTGCGGCAATGTGGTCTTCCCTGCTCAGGTTCCCAAAGGACATTGTTGCGTTCTGGATGTAGTTTTTGTCGATTGAAATTGATTTTACGTTGGTAAAATTCTTGGTTGCAGTCAGTACCTGGTTGATGTAGTACTTGTAGTGGCCCAGAGTAATGATTGTGTCATAGTTCCCTTTGCCGTCGAGTCCGGGCCAGTTGGGGTCCGTTAAGTAGAAACCAAGCTGGTGCACGTTGATGTACTTGGCATCCACGTCCTTGCCCACAAATCCAAGCATTGAGCTGCCGGTTGCGGCTATGGGCAGGTTGGCTGCCTTTGCGATCTTAACTGCGCGGTCCAGGACTTCGGGGGTGAGGCCTGCGGTCCCGATTACGAATAGTGGCCTCTTTGCCTTTGAAATCAACTTGGCTGCAATTTCAGTGGTGATAGCTTTTGAGGTCTTTACACCGTAGGTGGTAAACAGCTTTGTGTTCTTTGTAGTGTCTACCATTTTCAGGCCTCCTTGCAAAGTCTCTTGAGGTTAGTTGGCTGTGCGGAGACATCGAACTTGATTGCCGGGCCGGAAATGATTTTCTTCTTCTTCCAGTCGATCTCCCATCCGTGCTCGGCTTCGAGCTTCTTGAGGAGCTCTTCACGCTTGGAGAGCGGGAGGTCGGCTTCGTGCCTGACATACTTCCACCAGTCTTCGGGCATGATACCGAGGTACTTCTCGCTGAGTTCCATCCAGTGGGTCAACTTGATGGACCTGCCCATGTTGTTGTCGGACGGGCGGATGCAGTTCTTTGCCAGTATTACGCAGGTTTCCTGCCAGGTCTCTGCGGTGGTTATAAGGAATTCGGGTGCTGGCGGGATTGCCATTTCCTGTCCGTTCCTACCGTCGTAGACTTTCCACCTGGACTCGTCGTAGTTCTTGGCAATCAGGGCTCTCCTGTACTTGGAGCTGTGCGGGCCGAGCACTGCCGGGATACCGTACATGTTGCACCCGGTACCGATAGCGGCTGCTTTCTGGGAGTATGCACCCCATGCAAGCCCGACTGCACCTACACGGGTCAGGGAGTAGTCAGCAATTTCTGCCAGGTTGCCTGAAAGGTTCCTGCCTGCGAATATTGCAGCGACCTTGTGGACTGTACCTGAGATGTGAGAGTTCGAAACACAGGATCCGGTGTTAAGGATGTTTCCTTTTTCGAACCTGCCGGGGTACCTCTCATAGAGAGTCTTTCCGTCCTCATCCTTGTACATACCAATATCCATTGCTGAACATCCGGACACTACAAGGAGGTAGTTCCTCTTGAGGAATTCTTCTGCGATGTTGTAGACGTCTTTGGAACCTGCCGGATAGTTGGCACAGCCGATGATTGCGATGACACCAGGGGTGGTACCCATAACCAGGTTCAGACCTTCTGCCCTGATTTCTGCGTCACTTACCTGACCTCTTCCGGCTCTTACCAGACCTTTCTCTTCGGAGATGGCCTTCATGGCGGCTTTCTCGATCACATCAAGTATCGGGATGTCCTTATTGCAGACCTGTTCACACCTGCGGCATCCGACACAGATGTCGTGCAGGGCTTCAAGTGCATTGAGGTCCCCTTCCTTGGCTGCTGCCATTGCTTCCGGAATGTCCAGTTCCTCAGGACATGCGATCTTACATTCGCCACACTCCGCACACTTGCCGACAAGTGCTTTCATTTCTTCGTCGGAGGGGATAGCGGTTAAGCCTGCGGCATCGCGGATCGGAGCCATTTCCATGGCAATCCTGGGTACGAGCTCTCCGAGCTTCTCATAGTCCAGCATCACACAACCCGGGATTGCTCCTGACTTGATGTCCTCGATGATCGCATCAACATCATCATTAGTCCTGTCAGGCAGGCCGTACATGATCTTGTCGTTGGATGCAATGACGGGGATCTTGAGTTTCTGGCCTTCCTGGACGAGGTCAGCTCTTACACACTGTTCGTCAAGGACGATTACATCAGGAATTCCGGAACGGACGATCTTGAGTTCCTTTGCAAGGGAACCGACAATCTTTGCATAGGGGGCCTGGCGGTCTTCTCTCTTGTACCTGGTCATGTCGAATGCGGTACAGCAGAGACCTCCGATTTCCATCTTGTCGGTCAGGTCGTTGTCTTCCATGTAGTCCATGATGTAGGTAACCCCGGCAACGTTGTGCCCGATTGCAATGATAACGGGCTTCTTGGGGTCAATTGTTCCCATACCGACTTCCACAAGGGGTACATCAGGGTCGGACTTCGGGAATCCAAGGGCTGTGACCTGAGCGATATCGGAAACTTCCATTCCCACGTGGTCCAGAATACCTGCAAGCATTGACTTGTTGTCGTAGTCGATTGCTGCTCCTTCCTGGCCTGCGTGGATGGTTGCAAGCAGCTGGCCCAGTTCTTCTTCAACATATTCCATTATGGGTTTGAGGTCTCCAAGGGTCTTGGGCTGCCTTCCTGTAACAAGCTGGATGTTGGGGGCAATGACGTTTGATGCACCCATGTTGATGGGCATTTCTTCCCCAAAGAGTTCGATGATGTGGTTGAGTAGGTGACGGCCGTGGGCGCTGTGACAGGCACACCCGGTGATGCAGCGGAGGAAAAATTCCCTTGCAGCCTGTCCTTTCATGTCGATACCACAGGCACCTCTCTTGTTCCCTTCCAGGTTGCACGGTCCGAAGGTACAGTAGCAACACTGGTCACACATAGGGGTGTACACTGGTTCGTAACGGTCGAATAGCGTAAAACTCCAGTCCCTTAAAGTTGCGATCCCAGGAAACGGAGTCGGACCCATCGGACCGAGTTCTTTTGCTTCTTCAGCAGCCTCCTTTGCTGCCCCTACAATGTTGTTAATAGTGATCTGAACGGATTCCAGATCTTCTATAGAAAAACTCCCGGTAGTTAGTTTGCTCATCTGAGCTTTACCTCCTAAATTTGTTTAAAGTCGACTTCGCCAAGACGATTGTAATTCTTATATACGGCACATTCTTAATGATTATACATTATATATCTTGCCGTATGCTTTAAAGTTACAACCATTTAAATGACGTTCTCTGGTAAAACGTTCTTAGCTCTATATTCGAACATTTATTGCTTTACCAACGTTTTTTCAAATAAAAACGTTTTTATAGGGAATATTTTCTTGTAAAAGTCGTTTTTAGGGCCTAATCTCTCTTCCAAATCCCTTTTTACGCCCTATGTCTCAAAAAAACCGTTTTTACCAACGATTTAGACCTAAATCTTGAGCAGAGGTCGCTACCGATGGATAATGAACACTAATTAAAAGTCTAAATGTACCAAATCTATATAACATTTTCTAATTTGTAACACCCTATTTCGAGTAGGGTAAAATGGAATGAAGAGACGCACACTTTCAAATAAAACGCCAGAAGATCTGTAATGTAGGAAATGTATTCAATGCCTTCTGATATTGGTTTTTTGATTTAATATTCTTGAGCCTCAATATTTTTTTCCATTGATTTTAATATTTGTTATTATTTATTTCTTTTATTCATACTAGCAACAAATAATTTTAAAGATTCTTCTTACTTGAATATCTAATTTCGCAAAAATAAAATTCAAATTATTCCATACCATCTTTAATCTAATATTCATAATAATAATTATATTTATTATACTTTTTTTTCTTATGAAAATATCAAAACTTATTTATATCGGTACGTTCCCTAAACCAATTTACACAGTAAACGCTGTAAACCGTTTTCATGATTTTTTTCAGGAAAGGAATAAATATGATTCTCACATTTGAATATTTCTCAATAAATTTTTTGATTTAAATAATATTCATCCTTATTTAAAAATAGTTCTGGACTTGCTTCTGGAAGCCTGATACTATTAATATCATGGAATCATACCATTACATTATTACATTAAAAAAGTTCGAGATTCAAGATTGCTTGTTTCCAAAGTTGGGGGTCAAAACCAATCAATTTGATTTTCTGAAATTTGCAGTTAATCACTTTGCTTATCGGGTTTTTCAATATTTGAGATTTAAAGTACAGGATTCAAAATGTAAGAACTTCTAAATTTATAACATGAATTTTTGGAATCGGCTTAAAGTATGAGATTCTCTTACGGCAGCTTTTTCAGGCTATGAACCTTGCTATGGATCAATTTACGTACCTGTTATTTGTTCCTGAGCTTATGTTTGGATAATATTCTTGTGTTTGGACAACATCTTGTATCTGAATAACATTTCCTGATCCACTTTGAGACATTCTAAGTTGCCTTTTAAAACTTGCCTTATTATTCAGATGATTTTATTCAATAATTTTATACTGGATTAAAATAAAGAGTAACTGGAACATGTTTAACCGTGATACACCATATGAGTCTAGAGGCGGAACAACCGACAGAATCAAAAGTTCTGTTTCTACAAGCCCATCGATGGCAATTATTTTCCTGTGCGTAATTTCTTTCTTTCTGGAAGTAGTTCTTCTGAAAATGGTTCCGAGCATAGGGGAGCTCTATCTACGTGCTTTTCAGTTTGACCCCGGTTCTATACTGACAAGGCCATGGACACTTGTCACATACATTTTCCTGCACAACGGATTATGGCATCTTTTTTTTAATATGCTCGTCCTGTATTTCTTCGGGACTGCACTCGAGAGAAGAGTAGGGAATAAACAACTCCTGGGGATCTTTTTCACTGCAGGGGTTCTATCTGCAATAGGGTACACTTTCTTAAGCCAGCCTATTTTCAACATTTCCCCCGGTTCTATGATTGGGGCTAGCGGAGCGATTTATGGGGTTTTTGCAGCCCTTACCGTACTTGAGCCAAATATAAGGGTGTATGTGTATTTTGTCCCTATGCGTTTAAAGCATGCCTTATTGCTGTTTGCTGCTTTTGATTTTCTAATGGTCAATTCGTCGGACATGATAGCCCACACAGCTCACCTGAGCGGACTCTTCGTAGGGCTTTACATGGGTTTTCGTATGAAGAAAATCCATGAAAAATATCTGAAATCGAGGTATACCGGCAGGTGGTGAGTCTGGAAGGAGAGATTTTTTCTCAGGACAGGTATTATTATACTAGGCCCGACCCCGGGGAAAAAGTTCCAATACAGGTTTTAAATTTCAGGCGGGTTTTTGCAGCCTGGTCTCCGAAGCTGAAAAACACTCTCTACTTTGAAAAAGCACCTGAAGAGCCTGAAGAAGAAGGTCTAAAAAGAGTAAGAGAAATTGTCCTTCTGCAGGTCTATGACTGGTTAGCGGGGAGAGAAGGGTTAATAGAGCTTACGGAGTCGGAGTTCGAGCAGTTTATGAGGATCTATGAAGTTTTCCTCCAGCAGTCAGGAGAAATCCGGTATAGCAGGCAGAAGAAGGGAAGAAAAACTGAAAATCTCTTTGAACTTCTGGAGTCCCCTTACATCATTCGGGAAGTTAAAAAAGGCCCCTTTTCCGATAAATTATAATTATATAAAATATATATCGTGTTTTATAGTTAGATCGTTTAATTTTGAGAGGTTTAATTATATCTCATACAATTATATCTCATACCTTACCTTTTCCAGGGCAGATCAGGTTTTTAGTCCAATCTCTCAGATCAGGCAAAATTAAGACCTTTAATTGTCAAAGTATGCAAATGTTTTACTACAGAAAAGCAAATATTTAGATATAACAGATTATTACCCGAACTGCCGGGTATCAAGCTTTAAACCTGATAAACCATAGTTGTAAACTCATGGCTATGAACACTAAAACTGCGGTCTTTCGAAGGTTAAAGCAAAATCTCAGTACCGATTGACATGAGAGGGCTGCTGGAATCTCTACTGCCCTCAGATCAATTCTCCCCGATGATCGGGAGCATTAAAAGTAAAAAGATGCAGGTCGAGTAAAACTGTAAGGATCACAGAGGACATTAATAATGAAGCCTGTAAAAAGCGGACTTGATTCCATTTCTAGATACCTCCGTACTAAGAAAGAAGTCGGCAGGAGGAAAATAGGACTTCTGGTGGATGGGCCGAATATCCTCAGAAAAGAGTTTGATGTAAATCTTGAGGAAATAAGGGACGTTCTGAAAGATTACGGGAATATTAAGATTGGACGTGTTTTCCTGAACCAGTACGCCTCTGACAAGCTTGTCGAGGCTATTGAAAACCATGGCCTTGAGCCCATCATCTGTTCCAGTGATGTGGATGTGCGCCTCGCAGTGGAGGGCATGGAACTGGTCTACAACCCCAACATAGATACCCTTGCAATCGTGACCCGAGATGCGGATTTCAAACCGCTCCTGAACAAAGCAAACGAGCATGGGAAAGAGACCATTATCTTTGGGGTTGAGCCCGGATTTTCCACCGCGCTCAAGAACTCTGCGGATTATGTCATTCTCATGGGCAAAAATCGCATGAGTGGTTATGATGATGAAGTCAAAGAGGGAAAACTTGAAGCCTCGGAGTTCGAAGAATATAATGAAGAAGAGTATGAAGAATCTGTGGAAAAGACCTGATTCTTCTCTTTAAGGATAGCCTTTCTCCACTCTTTAAGGATAATCGACATCTACCCCGAGGATCTGTTTTTTTCCGGCAGAAACGTCCCTTGCTATCTCGGCACAGCCGATTGCAGCGTGCCACTTCCCGAGGCTCCGGCACTCCTGGTCCAGGTGTGTGCAGATCTTTTTCTGTACGTACTCTACTTCCCCGACCGAGCCTGCCAGAAAGACTGCTCCAGTAACCCCATAGTCTTTCATGAGAAGCTGCATCGAAGCGATTTCCATGGCTGCAAAAAGGGCTATCGTATCAAGGGCAAGCAGGGCAGGGTTTTCTCCTTTTTCGGCTGCATTGAGCAGTTCTTCCCTGTCTTTATATGGAGTCATCTTCAGGGTCCCTGCTTCTATAAAAGCCTGGTTTGCTGTCTGGCGCCCGTCGTCAACGTTCCTGATTGCCTGCAGGTCCAGAGGTCCGTGGTGAACTCCCGGAGCAAAAATACAGGCGTCAATTGCACCAATTACTTTTCCTGAAGCAACTGCAAGGGTCACAGTGTTAGAACTTATATCGGAAACTACAAAGTCTTCATAGCCAAGACACCGGATATGATATGCAATCCCAAGCTTTTCCGGGCTTGTGAGATGGGAAAAGACCTTCATTCTCGGATCTACTTTACTTCCCACGTGAAGGCCAGGAATTGCTATTGCCGGAATTCCGGAGTTTCTGACGGCATCAAATACTCGTGTGCCTCCTCCTGTCTTTTTTCCTGCACCTTCGGTACTCTGAAGCCCTCTCCCTTCAAGTTTCCTTACGTCCTTGATTGCAGAAAAGCCGTCTCCCATAGAGTAGGTCAGAGCGATCAGGTCGATGTCTCCAATCTTGATTCCAAACTCTTTTTCAATGGATTCCAGAATTTCGTTTTCTGACATTGCAGCCGCTTCAGCCCTTCCGAGTTCAAAGGTCAGAACCTTTTCATCCTCAATAAGTGCAAAACGCATCGCTGTTGTTCCGTGGTCAACCCCTATGAATGCCAAGTAATAACCTCTCCCTCAACGCCTCAGAGGGCATTTTTTAAGATCTCATTTAATTCGTTCATGATTCTGTCCCCTTCATCAGCGGTACCAACTGTTGTCACCAGCCTGACTTCCTGGAAACTTCTCCCTTCTGATAGCAATAGCCTCAGGTTCCCTCTGGCGTCAGTACGCAGGACTTTTCCAGCCAGTTTTCCTCCTGCAACACCTTTTACGGAAATTACTGACGGAATTACTTTTTTTATTTCGGGATGCTGGCTTACAAGCTTTATGAGTTTTTTTCCAGCTCTCCCTCCAATAATTGTAGTATGAGATCCGCCAAGTTTATTCTTTGAAAGGTTTTGAGTATTTTCCTGCAAGCTATTTTTATTCTCTGTCATTTTAGTCAAACCGGCTGACTTTACTTTTTTGTCGGTCAAATCCCTGTTTACTGTTGTATGGATTGCCTTTTTTATTCTCAAAAAAGTCTTTTTCTGTTTGCTCTTTTTATATTTATAATGGTATCCTGCATTCAGCAGGTGTTTTATATTTTTGGAATATTTTTCCGATGCCGTTTTTTGCCATATTTTTAAACCAATCTCCAATATCTGTTATTCCATACACGATCTCTTACTGATTTCTGAACCGAGATCTCGAATATATGTACACATTGTCAAATATTTTAAAGTAGATCTTCTAGTTTCAAAAATAGTATCCGGAAAAATGTTTTACTTTTTATATCGACCTGTCGAATATTGGATGTATATCTATTCTGAGTATTGGATGTATATCTATTGTATGTATATTTATTTACACAGGAGAGGCTCAGAAAATCTCTTATAAATACTTACGGCTACAAGTCTCTCCTGGCTGCAAAATCTTCTATATATATCAATTGCCACTCAGGCAAGAATCTGTAAAAAGAGAACTTCCAGATTGCTCCGGCACATCAATATAATGTGTCGGGCTCTGGATTATTTCCTGGTTTTTTCTTTAAAGTTGTCTTCCCGGAAAATCCGGTGCACGATCAAAATCAGATCTTTTCAAGTTCCTTCTTGCCGATGAGTTTTATATTGTTCTCTTCCAGCGTTTTTACCGCCTTTTCAATCTCGTTTACCCGGACTATAAGAAGGGCTTTCTGTTCCCTGGTGACAAAAGCATAGGCATAATCAAGGTTGATATTAGCTTCTCCGAAAACTTCCGCAATCCGGGACATGCTGCCGGGGACGTCTTCCATTTCGATTCCAAGAACGCTGGTTTCTGAAACTGTGAACCCGGCATCATGGAGTATACTGTGAGCATAGTCTGACCTGTCCACAACCATGCGAATGATCCCGAAGTCGCCGGACTCGGCAATGGTAAACGCCCTTATATTTATGCCGGCGCTTTTCAATTTATTTGCCACACTTGCAAGTCTGCCAGGTTTGTTTTCCGCAAAAAGGGAAATTTGTTTTATAATTTTGTCTTCCATTCCAGCACCCATACCTTTTATCCCGTATTCTGTTACATCTTTTATTCTTTTTTCTATCGAATTAATTAAGATTTTTTAATTTTTTTCCGTCCCTTCTTTTTCAGTTCCTTCTTTTTCAGTTCCTTCTTTTTCAGTTCCTTCTTTTCTCAATATTTTTCTCAGAATATAATATAAGTTTCTGTGTATATTTTAAGTTTACATATGTATTGTTTTAACAGTATAAAGACCCGTTCCGGATTTAAAAGAGGGGCTTAAAAAAGGAACCGAAATTAGGAATCCCCGGAAGGAAGCATTACTCTATAGTTTTTCCCGGGCATTCCTTTTTTCTGGAATTTTAAATTTCTTGACCTTTTAATTTTCAGATTTCAAACTTCAGATCTTTCGTTTATCGATGACTTTCTTTGATTTCCCTTCCGAACGCGGCAGAGAACCATGTTCCACAAGCTCTACCTCTACTGCAAGGTTCAGCACGCTCTTTAAAGCGCCTGCGATTTTCTTTTTGAGTGCCATCATGTCCGACATCCGGTCGCTGAAGGCAGACTCATGCATTTCGATCTGGACCTTCATTGAGTCGAGGGGTCCTATCCTGTCCACTATAATCATGAAATGGTTCCCTACTTCAGGGATATTCATCAAAACCGACTCGACCTGTCCGGGGAATACATTAATGCCGCGCACGATAATCATATCGTCTGAGCGCCCGCTGATACGTGTGATCCTTGGGTGGGTCCTGCCACATTTGCAGGGCTCCGAAAGTTTTCTGGTAAGGTCCCTTATCTTGTAGCGAATAAGGGGATTTGCTTCTTTTGCAAGGGTGGTGATTACGAGTTCCCCTGTTTCTCCATCAGGAACAGGTTCTCCTGTTTCGGGATTCAGTATCTCTACCAGGAACAGGTCTGCCCAGATATGGATGCCGCACTGTTCCTTACATTCTGTAAAGAGGGGGCCGCTGAGTTCTGAAGTTCCATAGATATCGTAGGCTTTAATCCCTGATTCATCTTCTATTCGTTTCTTGAGTTCCTCAGACCAGGGTTCAGCCCCGAAAAATCCCTTCTTTAATTTTGTATCGTTCCTGATACTGATGCCTTCTTTCCTTGCAGTTTCAATCATGTATAAAAAGTAAGAAGGAGTGCAGGCTATAGTTGTCGTACCAAGGTCTTTTATGAGTTCAAGCTGGCGTTCGGTGTTTCCCGAACTTGCAGGGAGGACGGTTGCTCCAACTTTTTCACTTCCATAGTGGGCGCCGAGTCCGCCTGTAAAAAGTCCGTACCCGTAACTTACCTGGAGGATGTCGTCTTTCCCCACCCCGACGGATGTGAACGCCCTGGCCAGGGACTCTGCCCAGTCATCAATATCCTTGCGGGTGTACCCGACTACCGTCGGTTTGCCCGTTGTGCCCGAGGAAGCGTGGAAGCGGGTGAGCTTTGAGTTCGGGACGCAAAACATTCCGGTAGGGTATGTATCTCTGAGATCCTGCTTAAAAGTAAAAGGTAACTTTCTAATATCTTCGAGAGTCCGGATGTCTTCCGGGCGAACGCCGTGTTCGTCAAATCTTTTTCTGTAAAATGGAGAGTTCTCATACACGTAATGTACGAGTTTTTTCAGTTTTTCTTCCTGCAACTTTTTCAAATCATCTACAGGCATTGTCTCGATTTCAGGATCCCAGTATTCTGGCATTTTTTTCACGCTCTGTGTTCTTTATATTGAGACCTTTCATTTTCAGGTCGCGTCTCTTTCGACCTTCTCGTGCGTATATTTTTCATTTCATGCCCCTTTAAGGTCATGCTTTAACGACGATATCTCTCATTTCATAAACCCACAGCAGGAAACCCGTTTAATCTTTAGATTTAGCGGGTAGTTGACGCTGGTTTTTCATTCAGGAAGATCGAGGTACTTTCGGGCGGATACGACCTTCCGGTAGATATGATAATGTGAAGATTAAGTTGGATTCTCATATTAATAATAGTTGTTGTTATCAAATCTAAAAAAATATATTTTTCAGATTAAATTAAAAAAGGTACATGGAAAAATATGCTGAATTGGAAAAATATACTTAATTGGGAAAATATGCTGAATTGGAAAAATATACTGAATTGGAAAAATATACTGAATTGGGAAAATATGCTGAATTGGAAAAATATACTGAATTGGGAAAATATGCTGAATTGGAAAAAATATACTTAATTGGAAACATATGCCGAAAAATAATATTTTTCAGGCATTGGGAACAATTATAGTTATTCTAACCACTTTTTATTATCTATTCATCTTCATTGACTTCAACTTCATCCTCAGAAATCTCTGTTGAGGTTGTTCCAAGGGAATTTTCAAGGATTTTCTTTGTCATTTCCCTGCATTTGTGCAGCACTTCTTCCATATTAGCGATTATATCTATTCCAGCAGCTCCTGAATGTCCGCCTCCTGTGCCATTATATTCATTACTGATATCTTCCATCAGCTGGCCAAGGTTAACCCCGACATTTACAGCATCGCGTTTTGCCCTTGCACTTACCCTGACACTTTCTCCTTTGGTAGTGCCAACAAAAGCCACATCAGCTCCGATGTTAATAAGCATGGAAGATGCCGAGCCTCCGAAAGAACTCACGTGAGAAGTAGCTATAAGCATATTTCCTACCCTCTCGAGTTCAACCCTGCTTGCTGCTTTCAGGATAGCTATGCGCATTGAGATATCCTGTGGGGTGGCAGCCATCAGGTCAAGCACTTCCCCGTATTCAACTCCGCTAGCCTCAATGATTTTCGCCACTGTTCGGAAAGTATCAACTGATGCGTGCTTGAAATGCCCGGTGTCTGTTACGATTCCTGTGAGCATACCGATTCCTACCCTTCGGTTAATCGGGGCTCCCATTGCTTTCAAAATATCATATACTATCTCTACAGTCGAGGTCGTGTTCCGGTGCAGGTAAAATTCTGCATTCTCGGTAAGGGCGGTGGTTGTATGGTGGTCAATTACGCAGTAACTGGTCAGCTCGATATCGTTTAGCTGCGCTTTTGTCGAAGTATCAACCACGACAACAAAACCATAATTTGCAGGGTCTGGCTTATCCACTACCTCTATTCCGAGCCTGTCTATCAGTACGGTAGCTACACGGTTGCAACCGTCTACGAGCCCTACTGTACCTCCCAGTGCCTCAGAAAGGGCAAAAGCACTGCTAACAGCATCCGGATCTGCATTCCGATGACACAAATATAAAATGTTTCGATAGTCAAGGAGCCGGTTGTAAAACTCCGCTTCATCAACTTGCATTGTCCACTCTGGCTACCGTTTTTTATAGGTATCAAAATTCCCGGAGTTCCGGGATTTCGGCACAATCTCCATTTCTATCTATAGCCGTTAGAGCTATAGATCTTATAACTATAGCCATTATGGCTATAGTTATGTCCTGCATTCTATTTACGCAAAAGAAAAATAAAAGGTTATTGTGCTCTGGGTCCAAGAGCCTGCTGGATCTGCTCCTGAAGCTGTTTGAAGCGGGTAGTGAGCCTTTCTTCCTGCCTGGAAATAGATTGAAGCCTGAGTGAGAGGGTTTCTTCTCTGTCTTTAAGTTTTGAAACTGACTCCTCTTTGCTTGTTTTTATTACCAGTTCTCCGACATTACGGTAGACAACCGCATCGTCAGCCAGTCGTTCTAATTCGTCAAGAGCCATTTTGGACTCTTTCTGCATAGCTTCAATCTGAGATTTCTGCATGGTCAGAGCCTGAACTTGCTGCTGGACCTGCTGAAGCTGTGCTATCTGGTTCTGGATTTGAGGAGGTAATTCTGAAGTCATATAATTTTCACCTGAGTCCTCAATAAACCTGAAATGATTTTAATGTTTCTGTCCTTACAGCTTCCGAAAATAATCCCCCCTCCGAAAGTAGCTTAAAAGCTCCTGCCAAAAACTTCAACAACAAGTTTAACTTAAATAAAGACATCCGAACAATTAAATTAATATAGAAAAGATCATGTGGAAAAGTTATGGGCCGAACATGGTCGCGGCCACGAAACATGTGTTAAACCTACGGCGACTAAAAAGCCTCAAAAGTCTTTCAGCAAAGGATAATCATAAATGGGCATTTATAATATATTATATTAAACAGATTATTTAGCAAATCAATTGAGTGCACTTCAAACTGAATAAGCATCCACCAGAATTAAGATGTGCGCACTCAGACTGACACTCCAGATTAAACCAATATTCAGGAGATTTTCTTATATGGAAGCAAATATGGAAAAAGGCGGAAACCTTGACGAAATAAAATCTCTTCTCGAAAAGTTCACAAACGCCCACGGAATTTCCGGTTTTGAAGGTGACGTCCGGAAACTGTTTAAAAAAGAGCTCGAACCCTATGTTGACAGTATGCGGGAAGATGTCATGGGGAACCTCATTGCCGTTAAAGAGGGAAAAGGGCCTTCTGTAATGCTGGCTGCCCATATGGACGAAATAGGGTTAATGGTCAGATATATCGATGATAACGGATTCCTGCGTTTTGTCGGGATAGGGGGATGGTTTGACCAGACTCTTCTGAACCAGAGAGTCGTGGTTCACGGCAAAAAGGGTGCCATCCCTGGAGTTATAGGTTCCAAACCTCCTCATGTAATGAAAGATGAGGACCGGAAAAAACCCGTGAAACTTGAGGATATGTTTATCGACATAGGGGCAAAAGACAGGGAGGATGCCGGAAATCTGGGAATCGAGATCGGCACCGCAGCTTCAATTGACAGGGCATTCGTACCCCTGGCAAACGGGAAGGTTACCTCCAAGGCTTTTGATAATCGCGCAGGAGTTGTAATTCTCCTTGAGGTCATGAAACAGCTCCACAAACGTAAAATTGAAGCAAATGTTTATGCCGTGGGCACGGTTCAGGAAGAAGTAGGGCTCAAAGGAGCAAAAACCTGTGCTTTCGGGCTCTGTCCGAATGTTGCCCTTGCCCTTGATACAACTATCCCGGGAGATCATCCGGGTATCAGCAAGACCGATTCAGCCCTTGAATTGGGAAAAGGACCCGTAATAACTGTGGCAGACGCTTCGGGAAGGGGTCTTATAGCTCATCCCCAGATTCTCAGATGGCTCCGGGAAACCGCTGATACAAATGAGATACCCTATCAGCTGGGCGTAGGTTCTGGCGGCACCACTGATGCTACGTCAATACACCTCACAAAAGAAGGCATTCCTACAGGTACGGTTAGCATAGCCACACGCTATATTCACTCTCCAGTGGAAGTTCTGGATACGGCAGATATAGAAGCTTGCGTTTCCCTCATTGTGAAGGCAATCGAAAATGTCCAAAAATATTTCTAAATCCTCATTCTTAGTTTTTTAAGAATAATTGCCAAGAGCACAGCAGGACCATTTTCCTGCAGTGCAACTTGTACGGACAGTTTTCTTAAGGGTAATCTTCAAAGGTATTTCCGCAGGAGTAACTGCTATTGGCTGGTCCTGCAGATTTGCGAGATACCTTCAGGATCCCATTTTTCTCTCTTTTCAGTTTTTGGACTGCAAAGCTTCTGACCTGTGCTGGCCTTTACTTTTTTAATAAGTAAGGTGTATTGTTAACTGGAAACTAAAAATACTATGGTCTACCTATTGAAGAGAAGTTTCAGAGAGCCCGGGAATAAATTCGGGGAAATTCCCGGATAGAACGGGGATTCTGAGATACATATCTGTAATATATAATAAAATGGGTTTTGCAAAATAGGATAAAATAATCTCAAATAATATAAAACAGTGTTTATATTAAATGGTTATATTATGTCCTGTCGTGCAGAACTAATCTATTGCAATAAACACCAAAACTGAGGGATTGTATTATTCGAAAATATTCGCTTTCTTGATACTACTTTGAGAGATGGGGAACAAACACCTGGCGTAGCCCTGACCAAAGAGAAGAAACTCTTAATTGCCCGGGCCCTTGATGAGATGAAAGTCTCTGTAATCGAGGCAGGCTCTGCAATTACTTCCGAAGGTGAAAGGGAATCCATCAAGGCTGTAGCGAACGCAGGGCTCAATGCCGAAATCTGCAGCTACTGCCGGATTGTAAAAATGGATGTTGACCATGCTCTTGAATGCGACGTCGATTCAATCCACCTTGTAGCTCCGGTTTCGGACCTGCATATCAGGACGAAAATCAAAAAGGACCGGGATGCAGTAAGGCAGATCGCAGCCGAGGTCACTGAGTATGCTAAAGACCACGGCCTGATTGTGGAGTTGAGTGGAGAAGATGCCTCGCGGGCAGACCCTGAGTTCTTAAAAGCCATTTATGCTGACGGGATCGACGCCGGAGCTGACAGGTTATGCTTCTGTGATACTGTAGGGCTTCTGGTGCCTGAAAAGACCACCGAGATTTTCCGGGACCTGTCTTCCTCCCTGAAAGCTCCTATAAGCATTCACTGCCACAACGACTTCGGTTTAGCAACTGCAAATACAATTGCTGCGCTGGCTGCAGGAGCAAAGCAGGCACATGTGACAATTAATGGTTTAGGGGAAAGAGCTGGAAATGCTGCTCTTGAAGAAGTTGTAATGAACCTGGAGTGGCTCTATAAATATGACACCGGCATCAAGCATGAGCAGATATACCGGACTTCGAGGCTTGTAAGCCGGCTGACCGGAATTCCCGTGTCCCCTAACAAAGCCCTTGTAGGGGGAAATGCGTTCACTCACGAAGCAGGAATTCATGTGCACGGGCTTCTGGCTGACAAAGCAACCTATGAGCCGATGAGTCCCGAATATATCGGACGGCAGCGCCAGATCGTACTTGGTAAACATGCTGGACGGAGCTCTATTACTCTTGCCTTAAAGGAAACGGGGCTTGAGGCTGATGAGGCTCAGACTGAAGAAATCTTCAACAGAGTCAAGCAGATGGGTGATCAGGGTAAACATATAACCGATGCTGACCTGCAGACCATCGCAGAAACCGTGCTTGATATTTACAAGGAACCTCTGGTAAAATTAGAAGAGTTCACCATTGTATCCGGAAACCGGGTAACTCCAACCGCTTCCATAAAGCTCAATGTAAAAGACAAAGTTATCGTACAGGCTGGAATCGGAAACGGACCTGTGGATGCTGTGATCAATGCTATCCGAGTAGCTGTAAGTTCCTGTGCTGAAGACATTATCCTTGAAGAGTACCATGTAGACTCAATTACCGGCGGAACTGACGCCCTTGTAGAGGTAAGGGTAAAACTCTCCAAGAACGGAAAGGTAATTACCGCAAGCGGAGCAAGAACGGACATTATCATGGCCTCTGTAGAAGCCGTAATGAACGGGATGAACCGCCTTATCCGGGTAGAGTAAATCATAAAAGGATGCGGAACTTCAAAGGGTTCTCAGGAGGACTTTTCTGTCCTCTCTTCTTTTTCCTGTTTGAAGAAATTTTTGAAATTGGGGATCTCTGACACTCTTAATACCCGGAGAAACCCTCAACCATATATAACATGATTGATTATGATGTATTTGCAGAATTCGCAATAAAAAAAGTGTGAGTGTGAGAGATAAGGTAGATAAAAAAGTATTTCTTATAAACACACCCTAACTGGAAAGGTGCTCACCTGAAATGTGAGTGTCCAGTTAGACCAAATCTCAAGAAATAAATAAGGAGATAAATAATGACAACCGGGTCAACAGAAAAAGTCAACGGCGCAAAGGCTCTTATAAAGTGCCTCGAAAAGGAAGGAGTTGACACTCTCTTCGGATACCCCGGAGGGCAGATCATTCCTTTCTACAACGAACTCTATGATTCAGATCTGCGCCACATACTCGTACGCCACGAACAGGCAGCGGCTCATGCTGCGGACGGGTATGCTCGTGCTACTGGAAAGACCGGGGTCTGTGTTTCTACTTCAGGCCCTGGAGCAACCAACCTGGTAACAGGTATTGCTACTGCATATATGGACTCAGTGCCAATTGTAGCCTTAACCGGCCAGGTACCAAGATCCCTTATCGGAAACGATGCTTTCCAGGAAGCAGATATTACGGGCATTACTCAGCCAATTACCAAGCACAATTATCTCGTACAGGATCCACAGGAAATCCCGAGGATTGTGAAAGAAGCCTTCCACATAGCATCCACCGGAAGGCCTGGCCCGGTATTAATTGACCTTCCAAAGGATGTACAGAATATAGAGATTGACTTACAATATCCTGACAAGGTAGAGCTTAGAGGCTATAAGCCCACTTACAAGGGTAATACTCAGCAGATAAAACGAGCCGCCGAAGAAATTGCAAACTCCTGCAGGCCTATAATCTACGCAGGAGGGGGAGTAATAAGTTCGAACGCGAGTGCAGAACTCATTGAGCTTGCCGAGACTATCATGGCTCCGGTTACTACCACTCTTATGGGTATAAGCTCTATCCCGACTGAACATCCTCTCTATGTCGGAATGCTGGGGATGCACGGGTGCAAATATGCAAACTATGCAATTCAGGAGTCCGATCTTATCATTGCCGTGGGAGCAAGGTTTGACGACCGCGTGACCGGTAAACTCGAGTCTTTTGCCCCCAACGCCAGGATTATCCATATTGATGTTGATCCTGCTGAGATTTCCAAGAATGTAAAGGTGCATGTCCCTATTGTCGGGGATGCAAAACAGGTACTTAAATCCCTGATTAAATATATCCAGCGCTGCAATTCCGCGGAATGGATTGAAAAGATAAATCAGTGGAAAAAGGAATATCCTCTTGGCTACAGTCA
The DNA here is from genome assembly GCF_000979295.1 of Methanosarcina sp. 1.H.T.1A.1. Lineage (NCBI taxonomy): Archaea > Methanobacteriati > Methanobacteriota > Methanomicrobia > Methanosarcinales > Methanosarcinaceae > Methanosarcina > Methanosarcina sp. 1.H.T.1A.1. The sequence continues at coordinate 34,383 of NZ_JJQY01000099.1, forward strand.
GGTGTCTACGGATGTAATAATGCCTCAGTTTGTTATCGAGCAGATATCCGAAGCCTGCAAGGACGCAATCATAGTTACGGAAGTTGGACAGCACCAGATGTGGGCGGCTCAGTTCTTCAAATACAGTACGCCTCGTACCTTCCTTACGTCAGGCGGGCTTGGCACAATGGGATACGGGTTCCCTGCAGCCATGGGCGCCAAGGTCGGCAGGCCGGATAAAACCGTTATCAATATTTCAGGTGACGGTTCTTTCCAGATGAACTCTCAGGAGCTCGCAACTGTGGTCCAGAACGATATCCCGGTTGTTACCGTGATCCTGAACAACGGTTATCTGGGTATGGTCAGGCAGTGGCAGGAACTCTTCTACGACAAGAGGTATTCCTACACCTTTATCAAGGGCAGTGTTGACTTCGTAAAGCTTGCTGAAGCCTACGGAGCTCTCGGGCTGCGCGCAGAAAAGCCGTCCGAAGTCAGGCCTGCAATCGAAGAGGCTATCAGGTCCGGCAGACCTGCTGTTGTCGACGTGATTGTTGAATGCGAAGCAAATGTCTACCCCATGGTGCCGGCAGGAGCTGCAATTAACGAGATCATTGACATGGAGGAACACTGATGAAACACACACTTGCAGTTCTTGTGGAAAATAAGTCCGGTGTGCTCTCCAGAGTGGCTTCGCTGTTCTCAAGGCGTGGATATAATATCGACAGCCTGGCTGTGGGAGTTACTGAAGACCCTGATATTTCGAGAATAACTATTGTGGTTCAGGGGGATGACCATGTGGTCGAACAGGTAACAAAACAGCTCAACAAGCTCATAGACGTTATCAAGGTCACGGATATCGGAGGTGACGATGCGGTTGAGCGGGAACTTGTCCTTATTAAGGTCGCAGCCGATGTGAACACAAGGGCAGAGATTATTCAGATTGCAAATATCTTCAGGGCCAGGATAGTGGATGTTGCTCCGAAGTCCATGACTGTTGAAGTTACAGGGGACGAAGGCAAGATCCAGGCAATTGAAAAACTTCTCCGCCAGTTCGGGATCAAGGAACTGGTCAGGACAGGCAAGATTGCACTGGTGCGCGGGTCAAAGAAGGTTTAAATATTAAGGGCAGGTAAAGAGAGGTAGCTGCTCAATTATTTTTTCACAGATTGGGGCAGCCGGAAGCCTTTTCTAATTCAAAAGGTCTTCTTAGAAACTTTCCGGGTTTCCGGCCTCTCTCTACATCTCAGAAGGCTGCTCAGACCCAGAGACAGTAACTTTTCGAAAATCAGTTTGTTTAATTTCAGGGAAGTATGTGTGTTCGAAATTTGAACACTTCCCCGAATAATGCAGGGAATTCTCATTACATAATTAAAGAATCAATCAGAAAAATCAATCCGTAAAATCAATCAAAAAAATTAATCCGTAAAATCAATCAGAAAAATTTAATCCGAAAAATCAACCAGGAGAATTTAGTAATGGCAACGATAATTTATGATAATGAAACTACCTTTGATGCACTTAAAGATAAAACAATCGCAATAATGGGCTACGGAAGCCAGGGTCACGCACACGCAAGGAACCTCCATGAATCGGGGCTCAATGTCGTTGTGGGGCTCAGGAAAGGCAGTTCCAGCTGGGCAAAAGCTGAGTCTGATGGCCTGAAGGTTATGACTGTTGAAGACGCTGCAAAAGCTGCAGACGTTATCATGATCCTCCTTCCGGACGAAAAGCAGTCCTCTGTTTACTATTCTCAGATTGAGCCCAACCTGAAAGCCGGCAACGCCCTTGTTTTTGCTCACGGCTTCAATATCCACTACAACCAGATAGTGCCTCCAAAAGATGTGGACGTTTTCATGGTCGCCCCCAAAGGTCCCGGGCACATTGTCAGGAGAACTTACACAGAAGGCATCGGAGTACCGGGCCTGATTGCAGTCTACCAGGACGCAACCGGAAAGGCAAGGGAACTTGCTATCTCCTACGCCAAGGGTATCGGTGCAACCAGGGCAGGAGTTTACGAGACCACCTTCCGTGAAGAAACCGAAACCGACCTTTTCGGAGAACAGGTTGACCTTTGCGGAGGAATTGCCTCTCTTATAAAGACAGCTTTTGAGGTGCTTGTGGAAGCCGGGTACCAGCCTGAAATGGCATATTTCGAAACCTGCCATGAAGTCAAACTCATTGTGGACCTTATCTACGAAGGCGGGCTTGAGAGAATGTGGCACTCCGTCTCCAACACTGCAGAATACGGCGGCATGACCGTTGGCCCGAGGGTCATCAACGAAGAATCCCGCGAAGCCATGTACGATGCTCTCGAAAGGATCCAGAACGGGGAATTTGCAAAAGAATTCATCCTCGAAGGCATGGTCAACCACCCTGTGCTCAAAGCCATGGAAAACCAGGAAAAGGAACACCCGCTTGAGATTGTCGGCAAGGAAATCAGGGCAAACATCCCCTGGCTCAACAAGAAAATTGATGACGACTGAGCCTTAAGTTTCTTTTTTCAGTTTTAGGCCAGGCCAGTTAGGTGGTCTGGCCGACTTATTTTTTTCTGGATTTTTTCTGAATTTTTTTTCTGGATTTTTTCTGAATTTTTTTTCTGGACTTATTTTATTCTGGCAGCTTCTTTTTTTCCGGACATTTTTTCGATTATTGTGTCTTTCTATCTTTTATCGGTTTCATGAGGGTGATTCCTTACTGTTTGCCGGTAACGTTTAATAACTTGATTTTAATCTTTTAACAGAAAGTTCATAAATTTGAAATTGAAACTTCAATCCGGAGAGATAATATGCCAGTAACAGGAGAAAGCAAAGTCATTGACACTATCCTCAACAGACGGAGTGTCCGGGAGTTTACAGACAGGCCCATCAGCAAGGAAGAAATCAACACAATCCTGAATGCAGGTCGTTGGGCTCCTTCCGGGTTGAATAACCAGCCCTGGCGCTTTTTAGTTGTCAGGAACCCTGAAACCATCCATAAGCTCTCGGAATGCACGCATTATTCCAGCATCGTGGCAGGAGCCCCCCTGCTTATTGCAGCTTTCTTAGACTCCGAAAATTCGTACAACAGGACAAAAGATATCCAGGCAATAGGGGCTTCTATCCAGAACATGCTACTTGCCTGCTGTGAACTTGGCCTGGGCGCGGTCTGGCTTGGGGAAATCCTGAAACAGCATGAAAAGGTTAATTCAATCCTGAACTGCCCATCAAAACTCGAACTCATGGCTGTTCTCGCTATCGGAGAGCCTGCTCCCGGAAAACTAACTTCTACACGGAAAGCCCTTTCTGAACTTGTGTTTGAAGACAGGTACGGGCAGAAATGGGAAGAATAAGATCCTGAATTCAACATAAGACTCGGGCGTTTTTAAGGCAGCATGGAGAAAGTTTATTTTTGATCAACTTTCTCTAAGAATATTTATAGTTTTATTGAGGATTAAATTTATAAGCTATTTAGCACTATAGACAGCAAGTTAACTGGTCACATCTTTATAAGTCAGTTGCCAGTAACTGATCTCAGCTTTATATGTCAGTCAACCGATCATAACTTTTTCACAATGAAGGTCTGTGGTGTAGCGGATATCACTGGAGCCTCCGGAGCTCCGAACCTGGGTTCGATTCCCAGCAGACCTGTTACTTAATTTTCCTGTTGAGCTTTTATAAATTTATAACTTTATATTTGGTTTTTATTGCAAAACATCAGGTTTTAAATTCCTATCTTACTTTTTGTGCTCTCCACGTAAAAATTTCTATTTTCCACTTAATAATTTCAATTTCATTCAGTTTAATATTATGGAAATTTTTCAGGAACTGTTCTCCAGCACGGGCAAAAAATATAAAAAGAGATGTGAAGTAAACGTATAAACAAAAAGAGATATCTGGAAGGTTTATAACATGGCTCACGGATTTAATCGTCGCTTCATGCGTGTAGGAAGAAGGAAACTTTCTCTGGTTCAGTTAATTCTGGTAGCGATAATACTGTATTTCCTGCTTCGCATTCTTCTGCCATTTGTTTGGACTCTGTTTTTGATCGTTGCCCTGGTTGTACTTTTGAAAGTGGTTCTTGAGAAGCTTTGATTTCAATTTCCCTATTTTTCTTTATTAACTATAAACTTTTATTAGTTACCAGATCTTTCCATCTTTTTCTGAATCCTGGACATCTTTTAGTATTATTAAATTAATTTTTTATTAATAGAATAAAAATCAAAATGTTTATTAGGGTCCATGTACAGTTGACATAATAATTAAGTATTTTTTCATATCCGTGTGCATAGGTCCCCTTTTATCAAAAATTTTGCTGAAATGTTTTTACCCTACACACTGGATTCTCTATAGTAAATATAATGGTGAGTAAATATAATTTTAAGGATGTGAGGTAGGATGAATATACGGAGTAAACTTCCTTTGAATAAAGTTTTCCTGGTAATTTTTCTGGGTCTTATACTGGTGACATCTTTTTCTGGATGTACGGAAAACAAGGTTTCAGCTGCTGAAGAAATCAATACTTCTTCTTCACTTATTTATAGTGCTGATCTAAGAGTTGAGAGTGCAATTTCGGATATGGATGAAGGCAGCTATACTTCTGCAAAGAATAATCTCAAGGCAGCAAGAGTAGATTATGAAGAAGCTTTAAAAATTCTCAATAACGCTTCTTCAGATTACGAAGAGGAAACTAAGGATATTGAAAGAGATGTTATTTTTGCAGAGGCTGGACTGGATGCTGTTAGCTATTCTGAGAATCTAATTCTTGCCACAGAACATCTTGATAAGTTTGTAGCACATTTGGATTCAGAGGACATTGACCTGAGTAGAAAAGAGCTTGACAAAGCAAGTGAGGCTTTAAACAACTCTATTGTTTATCTGGGTTCGGCGAAAGAAAAAATTTTCTCTATAGACCTTGATTCAGTACCTGTAGAGCAGAAGAGTTACGTCACTGTACAAAGAGAAGATCTCGAAACCAGCGAGAAAATGAGCCTGGAGCTTAGGCAGATGATAAATGGACTGTACCCGTTCCTGGACGGATCTGAACATTTATTTAAAGCAGGGGAATATCTCGAAACTGAAGAATGGGATAAAGCCGCCGATGAGATTGCCGATTCTTCCGTAAAGTTATCCGAATCAAAGGAAAGTTTGGAGACTCTTAAAGACTCTGATTATTCAGAAATTTCAGTAGGGGTGATTGAAATCTGTGGAATTCTCACACAGCTTGAAAAAGACTTGCCTCATCTTGAAGCTGGCTGCAGGTATATGGAAAAAGGCCGTTATTCTCAGGCAGAGGCAGAATTCAGCAAAGTCTCTGATTACTATTAAACTTTGTTAAAAAACGTGATGAAAGAAGGGTGAGATAAAAGAAAAGAGAAACAATAAAAAGAAGAATATCCAACCTTCCTTTTATCTCACTGATACTTTATTATTACTTTTCTTTATTTCTCTGGTTTCACTTTTCTTTCAAATATTCATCAATTGCCTTTGCAGCTTTCTTCCCCGCACCCATTGCACTGATTACGGTTGCTGCGCCTGTTACTATATCTCCGCCGGCAAAGACTCCGCATTTGGAGGTTGCACCGGTTTCCTCGTCAGCAACGACAGTGCCCCGCCTGTTCTGTTCAAGGCCTTCCGAGCCTTTGAAAATGATCGGGTTGGGGGAGGTGCCTATGGCGATAACCACTACGTCTGCCGGGATTGTGAATTCCGAGCCGTCAACAGGGACAGGGCTTCTTCTACCTGACTTGTCAGGTTCGCCAAGTTCCATTTTGATGCATTCGACTGCAGTAACATTGAACTTCTCGTCGCCGAGGATGCGGACAGGGTTTGTCAGGAGCCTGAAGGTAATGCCCTCTTCTTTGGCGTGCTCGACTTCTTCCCGGCGGGCGGGCATCTCGTCTTCTCCGCGGCGGTAGACTATGCTTACCTCTTCTGCACCCAGGCGGAGAGCAGAGCGGGCTGCGTCCATTGCCACGTTTCCGCCTCCTACTACAACCACATGTTTCCCGCGCCTGACCATTGTGTCGTATTCGGGGTCATAGGCTTTCATGAGGTTTACGCGGGTCAGGAATTCATTTGCGGAATATACGCCGTTGAAGTTTTCACCTTCGATTCCCATGAAGTTAGGGAGCCCGGCACCTGTACCCAGAAATACGGCATCGAAATCGTCGCAGAGTTCGTCAAGGGTCTTGATCCTGCCTATGATATAATTGGGCTTAACCTCTACACCGAGTTTTTCGATGTACTCTACTTCCTGCCGCACAATTTCTTTTGGCAGCCTGAACTCGGGGATGCCGTAACTCAGGACTCCTCCGGCTTTGTGCAGGGATTCAAAGATTGTTACTTTGTGGCCGAGCTTTGCAAGGTCTGCCGCGGCAGTAAGGCCGGCAGGGCCGGAACCCACAACTGCTACCTTCTTGCCGGTTGGAGGCATAGCTTCAGGAGCCTTCACGCCTTTTTCGTGCTCATAGTCCGCGCAGAAGCGCTCAAGCCTTCCGATTGCAACAGGCTGACCCTTCTTTCCGAGTACGCAGCGGGCTTCGCACTGAGTTTCCTGGGGACAGACGCGGCCGCAGATTGCAGGGAGAGCGTTTGTGGCTTTGATTCTCTCGATTGCCCCTTCGAAGTTTTCCTCACAGACCATTTTAATAAAGCCAGGAATGTCCACATTAACAGGGCACCCCTCAACACACTTCGGGTCCTTGCAGGTGAGGCAGCGAGAAGCTTCGGCAAGGGCATCTTCTTTCGTGTAGCCGAGAGTTACTTCATTAAAGTTCTTTCTGCGCTCTTCTGCAGGCTGCTCTGGCATTGGGGTTCTTTCTTTCTTTGCGTTTCCTGTTTTTTCTCCGTGTAGTTCTTGCATTTTTCCTCCCCTCCTTCTCAGTGCAGTCCGCACTTGCATTTCTCTTCGTAGTTTTCCACAGCTTTTGCCTCTTCGCCGCGGTACATTGCAAGCCTGTTCATGAGCTGGACAAAATCGACCTTCCGGGCATCAAATTCAGGTCCGTCAACACACGTAAACTTCGTTTCTCCGTCGACCGTAACCCGGCATCCTCCGCACATTCCTGTTCCGTCTACCATTATGGCATTAAGGCTGACAAGGATTTCCACATCATAGGGGAAAGCAACCCCTGCTCCCACTTTCATCATGATTGGCGGACCTATAATTACAACCCTTGCAACCTTTTCGCCGCTGTCCAGGATCCTTTTCATGATATCGGTCACAAACCCGTGGTGCCCTTTTGACCCGTCATCGGTTGCTATGTACAGTTCGGAACTGGCTTTCTCCAGTTCGTCTTCAAGGATCAGGAGGTCCTTGTTTCGGGCTCCGATAATTGAAATTACCTTGTTGCCTGCATTTGTATAAGCCTTTGCCTGGGGGTAGATAGGGGCAACTCCTACTCCTCCTCCTACAAGAATTACAGTGCCAAGTTTTCTTACGTCGGCAGGGGTTCCGAGGGGGCCGACAAAATCCTCAAGGGAATCGCCTGCAGAAAGCTTTGCAAGCTGTTTTGTTGTCTTGCCCATTTCCTGATAAATTACAGTAACTGTGCCTTTTTCGCTCTCAAAATCCGCAATTGTAAGAGGAACTCTTTCCCCCCTTTCATCAATCCTGAGGATTATGAACTGTCCGGCTTTTGCAGCTTTTGCCACGTCAGGGGCATCAATAACCATTCTGTGCACCGACGGGGCGATTTCTTCCTTTTCCAGTATTCTATATGCCATGAGATCACATTTTCCTGAGTAAAAGCATATTTTCTGAACAAATGAATCGATAAATTTAACTATAGCGGAGCTTCACAAAGGTTTTTCAGCTATGTGGTTTCCCGCTTGGACGTTCTCCTTATAATGATTAATGGGATATATATTCGACTCTGTTCCAAAATCTAGTGATTTTTATATTTCTTGATTGAAATTCTGAATTCGCAAGAAGAATCAGGTCTTTAATCAAAATCAATATTCGAGATCTAAAGACTTCAATCCAATATTCTTCTCACGAGAATTGTAACCAATCATAAAATCCAGTGTTTTTCAATTTTCATTCATCACTGGATTTAGGTACTGAGTCATATATTCTCCCAAATAATTTTAATAATTCTACCTGGTCTGCACTATCTTTTTAGTTAAATTATAAATGCCTGCCTTTTTGACATCTTTTTTGAAAAAGAACGACCACTTTTTCAGGTTCTTTTATCCTTTCCACAAAAATTTAATAAATCTGGCGGGTGTAATGAAATTAAGGGAAAATTCCCAAACTCGGCTGATCCGTGGGTTGGATTGGTAGAAAGGAGGGGTAATCAAAAAGGTACTGCAAACTATGGCCATAGCTGAAGCTGTAGATTCTAACATCCTGAAGAAAGGAAACGTCCATTCTGATGGTGTACTGGCAGAATGGGATCTTTTTCTTTTTTGAAGGCAAAATAAAAAGACAGCATGAAGTTACGAAATTGCTGAAAAGAATCTTTCCATAAATAAATGAATAAATAAATGAATAAATAAATTATAAAAGGAGTTGGGTATATGCCGGAAGAACGAAGAGAAGGGGAAAAGGGAGAAAAACTGGAGAAGAGAGAAGGAGAAGAGGTCGCAGACGTCGATCCTATTCATCCAACCGAAGCGCGGGGCGGCAAGAAAAGGTCGCTTCTTGATACCTGCAAATAACCTTAATACCTTTTCATTTTTTGAGGTGAAATAAGTTAATAGAGGATGTTATGGATATTAAGGAATATTAAGGAATAGTAAGGACTATTAGTGGGTATTAGTGGGTATTTGTGAATATTAGGGGATATACTGGTCCCATTCAGCATCAGTGTGTCCTACTGGTCTCATCCTGCACCTGTTTTTCATGTATCTTTAAATCCTACTACCCATCTTTTCATTAAATATATATGGTCATATGCGCATATACTCATATAATCATGCTTGATAGCAAAGTAAAGTTCTTTAAAGCTCTCGGAGATGAGACACGGCTTACTATTCTTTCTTACTTGCTGGAGCACAGTTACTGTGCCTGTGATTTTTCTTCCCTTACAAAAAAGGACCAGACAACGGTTTCAAAGCACCTGAAGGTTCTTGTTGAAGCTGGAATTTTAAAGTACGAAAGAAAGGGGCGAAACATCATCTACAGCATTAAAAACGAGGAGATCGGGCGTTTGCTTGAATCTCTTGGAATCAGGGATATAAAGCCCTGTTGTAATGGGCAGCAGGTTTCCAGATTTTGTTCTACGGATAAAACTGAAAACCGAATCACCAATATCATTAACGTGAGAACTAATTATCTAGCTGAAAACAAAACTACGGATAAACCAACTGAAAATAAATCTCAAGATAAAAAACCAATCGAAAATAAACCTCAAGATAAAAAACCAATCGAAAATAAATCTCAAGATAAAAAACCAATCGAAAATAAATCTCAAGATAAAAAAGGAATATCTGAAAAATAAGGAATGGGGTAAAAGAATGGATGCCACTGAAAAAAAAGAAGTTATCAAAAAGAAGTATCAGGAAATTGTAACTTTAGGGGGCTCTTGCTGTTCTGGCGGTGGGTGCTGCGGTGATTCGAGCTCAGCAGACCTTTCTAAATCTTTTGGCTATTCGGAAGCTGATGTTCAGGCTGTTCCGGATGCAAACCTGGGTCTTGGCTGTGGCAACCCTACAGCTTTTGCGGAACTGAAACCCGGCGATATTGTCCTTGATCTGGGTTCAGGTGCGGGATTTGATTGTTTCCTTGCTGCACAGAGAGTCGGAAGCTCAGGAAAGGTTATTGGAGTCGATATGACTCCTGAAATGATTGAAAAAGCACAGGCTAATGCCCAAAAATATGGATATTTAAATGTTGAGTTCCGCCATGGGGATATTGAAGCTCTTCCGGTTGATGATAGTTCGGTGGATGTTATTATCAGCAATTGCGTGATTAACCTGGCACCGGATAAAGAAAAGGTTTTCAGGGAGGCCTTCCGGGTGCTGAAGCCAGAAGGCAGGATGTATGTTTCGGATATGGTCCTCCTGGCTAAGCTTCCCGAAGATCTTCAAAATGACAAAGAACTGCTTGCAGGCTGTGTCGCTGGCGCTGTATTAAAAGAGGAGTATCTGAATCTTTTAATAAAGGCAGGGTTTTCGGTTAAAATCCTGGCTGAAGATTCGGATATAAGTAAAAGGCAGTACGGAGGTCTGCCAGTTGAAAGCCTGAAATTAAAAGCCTGGGTATGAGAAGAATTTATATAACGAAGCGTAAAACCCCTATATGTTTAGCAGAGGGAATATCAGCGTCAACTCCCTCCGTTTTCGTTATCTGCAACCATTAATATCTTCTCCGACCAATTATATATTAATTTCTTACTGCGAGAACAAGGTTAAAGGAATTACACCAGTTAATACTGCATTTAGAGGGTCTGAGGTAGTGCCTGAGAAATCGGAAAACCGAAAAGTAGCTCAAGCAAAACGCTGACACCCACGGAACATGGGAATGAGCCTGTATGACTTCTGGCAATTATCCGGAAGAATGACTCAGAAAGCCCGTTAAATCTTTCGTTAAATCTTTAGATTTAACGGGTATTTCACATTACTATTCAATTATTATTTTTTATGATCTGCATACTCCAGGCTTGATTTTCTGAAGGCAGCTCCCTTCTGAATACGGGGAACAGGGTGATAGGGGCGGTCTCTTTGAGGTGATATTACTGAAAACCATAAGATCCGTAAAAATCTGTTTTGCAATAGGTTTTGCACTTTTGTTGCTCAGCTCAGGCTCTGCGGCTGCCAGAAGGATCACTGTGGGTAGTGATGACAATAAGGACTTTGCCTCAATTCAGGAGGCTGTGAATGCAGCAGAGGCTGGTGATACGGTTTATGTGTATAATGGGCTTTACATGGAGAATATATATCTTGACAAAGAAATTTCCGTTCGTTCAATCTCCGGAAGGCCTGATACAAACATTGTAACGGCAAAAAACCCTGATGATCATGTATTTCATGTAATTGCAAATAACGTAACTATAAGTGGTTTTTCCATAAATGGCGCTAATGATACTCAAAAAGCTGGCATTTATCTGGAGAATGCGCAGGGAATTCTGATAAGCAACAATAATCTTTCCAGTAATCGCCTGGGAATCTATCTCGAATCTTCTACTACTAATATGTTGAATCTAAATGATGTTTCTGAGAATGAGGTGGGCATTTTTCTCAATGCTTCACAGGACAACTGGATTATCAATAACAAGGTAAAAATGAACAGTCTGGAAGGAATTTTTCTTGAAGCTTCTGATGAAAACCGCTTAAAGGGAAATCTTTTGCATTTTAACACAGAGTATGGTCTTATGCTCTCAAACAGCAGTAAAAACCTCATTTACGATAACTATTTTCAGAACTCCGAAAATGTTGGCTATAAAGGGGTCAACTTAGAAAATGCCTGGAATATGACTCTTAAGAGGGAGATTAATATTGTAGGGGGTTCATATCTCGGCGGAAATTACTGGACTGGCCCTGAAAGTACGGCCCTGTGCGTTATTGAAGATATGGATGACAATGGCTTCTGCGATGCTTCCTATGACCTGGGGGAAGGAAATGTCGATTATATGCCTCTTATCCGGCGCCCTCAGGCTTTTCAAAGCAGTGGTCGTTCCCTTACGTTTTCTCTTTTGGGATTTGTTTTATTTGTATTTGCACTTGCAATATTTATCGTAAAAAGGGTAATGGGTTGGGGCAGGGACGAGCTTACAAGAGATGATGACGTAAAATGAGCTAGAGGAAGCCCATCATTTGACTTTTCATCAATTGATTTGAGTTTTATCATATCTATATTTTTTATAATCAATGGACGATATGTTCACCGTTTTCCGGTTTGATAGTCTAATATACTTATTTTGTTTCAGTGATCTCAAAGCCAAAGGTTATATATTGACTTCTTATCATATACTGCTAAAAAATAATCTAACTTCAAAAATAATCCTATTCTAAAAATCCTATTCTAAAAATCCGATTTCAAAAGGAATTTATTCCAAAAGTAATTTATTCTAAAAGTAATCTATTCTATTAAAAATTATATTCAGAAAATAATTATGTCCTAAAAATAACCTTATTCCACAGTATATCTATAATTCCTTTCTGTCAAGACAATGTTGACAGTTTTTTATACTCTAATTGAATATTTTTCAAATCAATTCCCCAGGGAGATGACAGGCATAAAGTCAATAATTCTTGCAGGCGGCTCAGGGACCCGGCTCTGGCCTCTCAGCCGGGAAATGTATCCCAAACAATTTTTAAAATTTGGTGACACCTCACTTTTTCAGGAGACAGTTCTTCGATGTCTTGAGGTTTCGGATATTTCTGAGATTTTTGTTGTAACGAACGAAGCCCAGAAATTTTTCGTGATTGGGCAGATGAAAGAAATAGGATACTCAATTCCTCCCGAGAATGTCCTGATCGAGCCTGAGGGCAGGAATACCCTTCCAGCAATCTTCTTTGGAATGAAGGAGATTGAACTAAAATTCGGGAATTCAATCGTAGGGGTATTTTCCTCCGACCATGTGCTTGACAGAGCTGCAATGGCAACGATTTCTTCAGCTGAAAAGCTGGCTTCGGATTATCTGGTCACTTTCGGGGTTATTCCTACATTCCCTCATACGGGATACGGCTACATTAAAGCCTCAGAGTCCTGCGAGCCTGGTTACAGGGTTTCGGAATTCAGAGAAAAGCCTGATTTAGAAACCGCACAAAAATACATTGAGGAAGGCTGCCTCTGGAATAGCGGGATGTTCCTCTTTGAGACGCGGCTCTTCTTTGAAGAAGTAAAAAAGCACTCGCCTTCGGTTTTTGCCTGCTTTGAGAAAGGGGGCAATATTAATGATATTTATGCGGGTGTGGATAAGGTTTCCATTGATTATGGCATAATGGAAAAGTCAGATAGAGTCGCTGTTGTAAAGCTGGGCCAGAAATGGAGCGACCTTGGAAACTTTGAGGCAATTTATGATGAACTGGAAAAGGATTCAGTAGGAAACGTGATCCATGAATGCGATCCCATGCTTCTTAACTCCGATGGGAATCTGGTTTATTCGAAATGCGGTAAAATCGTTTCCCTGATCGATATTAAAGACATGGTTATTGTTGACACGAGCGATGCCCTGTTAATATGTCCCAAATCCAGCAGTCAGAAAGTAAAGGAAATAGTCTCCGACCTCAAGGTCAGGAAAGACGAAAGAGCATTTGTCGGGCAAACAGTCTACCGGCCCTGGGGTTCATACACACTGCTCGACGCCTCCCCCGGTCATAAGATCAAGAATATTACTGTGCTCTCTGACCATAAGTTAAGCCTGCAACTGCACTACCATAGGAGTGAACACTGGGTGGTTGTAAAAGGCATGGCCTGCGTGGAAGTGGACGGAAAGCAGTTTTTCCTTAGACCCGGGGAAAGCACATTCATCAGAGCAGGACAAAAGCACAGGCTGTCGAATCCCGGAAAAATCCCTCTTGAGATTATCGAGGTACAGTTAGGAGAGCTTGTGAACGAAGGGGACATTGTCAGGTTTGATGATGTTTATGGGAGGAAGTGAGATAAAGGCTATTGGTTCAACGTTTAAGATGTCAGGGTCGGGGGGACGGCCCCTCAAAGGTGAAGGCATCACAAGATCCGGGAATCATGTGATTCGTCCTTCCAATAAACTTTTAACAAGGATATAATTTTTTGAGATATTTTTGTTCTTTTTGGAAGTTTTACTCCGAGGATAGCGGATGTGTTCAGGATTTTTTATTTTTTCGGGGTTACTGTAATTCCATCTGCTTCCCTATTTTTATAACTTCACTGCGAATATTGGGGTCAAGTTTTAAGAGCAGGAGAACGTACAAAATAGCACCCATTATTATATTGGGATTAGTGTGAGCCATACGCTTGATATGGGTACTAAAATGCGGTAACACCCCACCCCCGGTCCTGTTATCAGAGTGGATCACAGGAAAAGGGTAATAGTGATAGAGCTTTAATCAAAAAAAGATGAATGTGTATAGAGACAATTTTTAAGAAATCAGGCACACTGCTAGCAGATCTTATAATGGTGGCTAAACTGTGAATCAAAAAGAGAAGGATCAAAAAGAGAATAATCTTTTGTTATTATTTACTTCCTCCTATCCATATGGAGATGTGGCGGAATCTTTTTTAGATTCTGAAATCCTCTTTCTGAGTAGATCATTCGATAAAGTCATATTGATTCCACAGTCCCTTCCAAGTTTACTTGAAAGAGTAAATAGGAAGCTTCCAGAGAACATTGAAATTGAGGATTCATTATTAAATGAACAATTGCCTCTGAAGGGCGTGCGAAATAAAATTTCACTGGCATTAAATGCTTTTATTTCAACCGACTTTTACAGAGAAATTCTTAGCAAGCCAGAAATTCTTTTCCAGATCTCTTTGTTCAAAAGTTCTGTTATTTTTTTCGGCAACGCTGTAATTATAAAAAGGTGGCTTCAAAAGTACATTGAAACCCATAACTTCGACTTTTCAACTACAGTCTTTTATACTTATTGGCTGTCTCTGCCAACTTCTGGAGTTTCGATGGTAAAAAAGAAGATTCCATCTCTCAAAATCGTCTCAAGAGCTCATGGTCTTGATCTTTATAGTGAAAGACACGTTCCACCTTACATTCCTCATCGCCCAGAGGTATTTCAGTATTTGAACAGGCTTTATTTAATCTCGGACCACGGGAGAAAATATGTTTTAGATAAATATCCAATGTTTGAAGATATCTGTAAAGTCTACAGGTTAGGGGTGAATGACCTGGGTTTCCTAACAGAGGCATCCTCTGATGGCATTTTTAGAATTGTATCTTGCTCCTACCTTGTTCCTGTAAAGAGGATAGACCTGTTGATTCAGGCTCTTGCAGAGCTTGGTAAAATCAAAAGTTCCCGAACATTTGAATGGACACATATAGGATATGGAATTCTTCAAAAGGATTTACAAAATCTTGCAGATTCTCTTTTGCCCAAAAACGTAATTCCTAAATTTATAGGCCACTTGCCTAATAAAGAAGTAATCGCATATTATCAAAATAATTGTGTGGATGTTTTTGTCAATGTAAGTGCTTCCGAAGGGATTCCCGTTTCAATAATGGAAGCCCAAAGTTGTGGAATTCCAGTTATTGCTACGGCAGTCGGGGGTACACCTGAAATAGTATCCAATGAGGTTGGGGTGTTGTTAAGTGAAAACCCGTCCCCGAGAGAGATTGCTGAAGCGATATGCAGCATGATGGGAAATGAAGATGAGATCCTAGTTAAAAGGATAAATAGTAGAGATAACTGGGAAAATAACTACAATTCCAATAAAAATTTTGAAATTTTTGTCCAGGATTTAAAAAAGCTATGATCTAAGTTTCAAAATTCTAAACGTATACAGATCGTGTCTCATGTTTTAAAAATAAGTGACAATTCTGTCAGGACAAAACCGCATCAATAACCTTCTTTTTAAAATTCCGTGAAACTATTTATGTGAACTAATTTTCTGGTCGGCCCCTGCTACATGGTTGATATTTCGGAATTAGAGCTCCCCGCACGGTTGTTGAGTTAGTTTTTATCTACTGTACGCCGGTGGGTTCAAGCCTTGTGCGGCGAGTGAATGAAATAATGTGAGATTTTTTTATAATGTTTGTTTGCAAAATAAAACTATTTTTTGTTTGTCTTCCGAATGGATATAATATTTGAAAAATATTACTGCTTGCAGTATCATCGAAATAAGCCCCAAAAGAAGATTAGAGGAACTCATCAGATATATTATACTCAATAAGCTTGAGATTCCAAAGATTCCAAAGTACCATTGGGTATCAAAGCTTATTCCCAATAGCATTTTCATATAGTGGATCATCAGTCCCATGCTAATGATCAGAGAAAAACTTGTGGCAAAAGCAGCGCCTGCAATGCCATAAACTGGAATTAAGAGAGCGTTTAAGATAATATTTATGATTGCTGAGACAAGGGGGATTCTGTACACTAACTGAACCTTACCGATACCTGCAAAAATGGAGCCTATGGATTTTGTTGTCCCGTAAAATAAGATTCCAATCAGTAATATAATCAGGGGGAAATACGCTTTTCCAAATTCGTTTCCATAGATTAAGGTCAAAATTTCCTTCCCAAAAAAGACAAGGAATGTACTGGAGAATATCAAAAAAAGATAGCTGTATTTCATGCACTTGTCTACAAGCATTTCAATTTCTTTCTTTTTTCCTTTTGCGTAGTATTCCGAAATCATCGGATAGGTAATTTTCTGGATAGTATCGGGAAGCATCCAGAGGATCTTTCCCAGGATTACAGCCACACTATAAACCCCAACATCTGTTGCTGATAGGAAATAACCTATCATGAGCACGTCAGCCTGATAATTTACAATGTTGATCGCATTTGAAATAAATGTTTTGGACCCAAATGAAAACAGCTCTCGGCTTGTAGCTAGATAGTTAGCTGGACTAAGTTTACCCCATTTATGTACATATAACAGGGTTATTGTTGTAATAAAGGAAGAAATTACTATGGCAGCAACTGTGCCTTTCACTTCATATCTAAAAAAGAGTAGGAATGTACCAAGTAGCAGAAAAACTCCGTTTGCAATAGTTATTGCAGCTTGCTTTTTCATCTCCCTAAAGCCTGTAAGGAGTCCGAACATTACACTGTTCAGGATCGCAAAAGGTAACGAAAAGGCCAGGATTTTTAGTAAATCATCCAATCCTGGCATATTGAAAAAGTCTGCTAGAAAGCCAGCACTCAAATACATTAAGCTAAGAGCCAGAATACCTAGAACCAAACTATTTATAATACTCGAAGAGATGAATTCCTCTTGTTTTCGGCGGTTTCCAGAAAATTCAGCTACGTATTTGATTGCAGCTGCAGGCAGTCCAACCGTACCAAATAAGATTAATATCCCGAAAATGGTGTTTACCATTCTATAAAGTCCAAGATCTCCAGCCCCCAGATACCTGCCAATAAGGATTGATAGTGGAAATCCTAAAAGCATAGATACGGCAGAAGCAAAAAATGTCACTCCTATATCAGAGATGAATTTTTTAAGTTCGGACACTTAACCACACCATTCTTTTTAATAGTCGAAGGATTTCTGTTTACTTGCAGGTTCAATATATATAACTGATTTGGAGCGTTGAAGGTTGATCCCCTTTATATCAATGGCGGGATACAGCCGTCAACTGTATTCATTTTTGTAATTCTTATATACCACAACTTTTTTGATATATGTGTATTATTGTTTTAAACTAGAACCTGAATTATTAAGGAATCATATGGATAATAAAGGCGATATAAATCTCAAAAATTTAAATGTTATTTTCCATATCCCCTGGAAATTAATTACTTCAGCCCCTTCTGGAAGTCAAATTCGTCCCTTGAGGATGTTAGAAGCATTTAAGTCGTTAGGTTGTAAAGTTGACGTGATTATGGGGTCCGGAGCTGAGCGACTCAGACAGATAAATCTGATTAAACAAAATGTTAAAAAAGGTAAAAAATATGATTTTGTTTATTCGGAAAGTTCCAGCTATCCCACATCGCTAGCTTATGGTGTAAAAGACGCTGTGAAATATCCATTTCTGGATTTCAGATTTTTTGTTTTTTGTAAAAAGAACAATATCCCAATAGGTCTGTTTTACAGGGATATCTATTGGAGATTTCCAGAACTTTTAGATAGACCCTTTGCAAAAAAACTGGTTCTTAATATAATGTATCGATTCGATTTAGTTGTTTATCAAAAATACCTTGATGTATTGTATTTACCTTCTGAAAAAATGGCTAAATACCTGGCTTTTCACTTTCCTGTAATTAAGTCTCTGCCCCCAGGTGCCTTTATGTATCCTTCGAGCAGACATGATACTACTACTACTACTAATAATAATAAACACAATTTTATTTTTAATGTTCTGTACGTTGGGGGGATAGGCAACCTTTACGATCTTCGTAAGTTAGTAAAGGTTATTGGAGAAATTCCCAGAATATCTTTAACTATTTGTTGCAGGGAAAATGAATGGCAGAATAGTCTTAACGATTATGAAAATCTATTAAAACCCAACATTAACATCGTACATCTAAGTGGGGATGATTTGTTTTCCCTCTACGAAAAGGCTGATGTAGCAAGCATGTTTTTTGAAAATGTGGAGTATCGGGATTTTGCAATGCCAATAAAACTTTTTGAATATATTTCTCATTGTAAACCTCTAATTGTAACAAAGGGAACTGCAGCAGGAGATTTTGTAGAAATAAATGGAATTGGATGGGCAATTCCCTATGACGAAAAAAGTCTTCTCATATTGCTGAACAAACTTCTAAATGATCGCAATGAGTTAGAAGAAAAAAGGAACAAAATCATTGAAATCTTGCCTTTACATACCTGGGAATCAAGAGCTTTGCAGGTTTGTCAAGATTTAACCTATTAACTGTTATCATCAAATTCTCATCAAATTCTCATCAAATTCTCTTCAAATTCTCTTCAAATTCTCTTCAAATTCTCTTTAAATTCTCTTTAATATGTCCTGCATTCAGCAGAGGGCACAAAAGAGCCATTTATTTTAAGATTGTTCTTTTATATAATGTGAGAAATTTCTGACATAGCACCTTGTTATTATGAACTTTCTCTACGTATTTTCTTCCGCTTCTTCCAAGATTTTCCCTTAAATTTTCATCACGTATTAATTCTTCCAATCTTTGCTTTAGATTGTCTTTTGTAACATTTACTATTCCACTGGGCTCTTCCAGATAAGGCTCTAATCCAGGCTTAATCCATGTACAGCATGGAATTCCCATCTGTTGGGCTTCATTGGTGAGAACACCGTACCATCCGACCTGTCTTTTATCATAAAAACCAACAGAATCAACAACTATATCACAGGTCTGAAGCAATTGCATTACTTCCTGATGGGGTTTATTTTCAATCAATAAGCAGTCAACATTTGGATATTCCTTTTTGAGCTGGTCCATCGCTTCCAGAAAATATTCTGTACCTTTGTAGAATCTGTTTGTTGGAGCATGCCCGATTATGATTTTATCATCATTTCGATTGACTTTACTTAACCCGTGCCAGGGGATACAGTTTGGAATCCATATAGCATCTGGTGAATAGTCAAGTAAATCCGGGGTCGAAACGATTTCAACATCTGCGAATTTTGATCCAAAAGTTCTGCCATTATTTCTTAATTTACTGCCGTGCCAGTGGACAACAACTTTGCCGAAACGTTTAAAAAAAAGCGGTATGTCTATATCCTGGGGAAATATTCCTGCGTCGTGAAGATGAAATATATCAAATTTCTCTTTCAATGTGATTTCTACAAGGTTTTTCGATATGATCTGGAAACGGCGAGGAATATCTTTTTTTGAATATTTTAACGGGAGATTTAGGGAGATATCGGTATTTTCGCTGGTATAATTTTCAGTTATCTCAAATAAACGTACCTCATGGCCCATTTTTTTTTGTTGAAGAGACAGATTATATGCTACATTTGCAATATTCCTTATGTGCAGTATCTTCATGTTTTCCCAGAGTTCATTTTTTGAGAGATTTTACCACTTGCATTCCCGTCCCCAAATACTTCATTTCTTCTCTTGGTGCCCTCAAAATTTTCAATAGCATGTTTGATTTTCTCGTAATCTGCTCCTGTAAGTATATTCCAGCCTTCTTCAACTGTTTCTACCCATTCCGTATTATCCCTTAAGGTTATGCAGGGCACTCCCAGCATATAGGCTTCTTTCTGTACCCCTCCGGAATCGGTGAGTATTTTTCTGGCATTTGATTCGAGTTTTAACATGTCAAGATAGCCAACAGGGGGGATTACTTTTGTGTTCTTAAGGATTTTTTCCCACAAATTGTATTCTTTCAGGTATTTTCTGGTCCTTGGATGCATTGGAAACACTATTGTCGTTTCTACGTCAGAAAAGGCTTCGACAATTGATGAGAGGTTTTTTATATTGTCCGTATTGGAGGCACGGTGTACGGTTGCTAAAAGGAACTCTTTTGGATTGAGATTAAGATCCTGTAAAATCGTTGATTTTTCTTCTGCAATTTTCTGGTTATACTTAAGGGCATCCACCATTACATCCCCAACATTGTATACACCTTCAGTAATGCCTTCATTTTTCAGGTTCATCACTGCAGTATCAGTCGGGCAGAATAGTATATTCGAGATATGATCGGTTATGACTCTGTTAATCTCTTCAGGCATGGCCCGATCAAAAGACCTCAGTCCAGCTTCTACATGTGCTACCTTGATGTGCAGCTTGGTAGCAGCAAGTGCGCCTGCAAGTGTAGAATTTGTATCTCCATAGACAAGCACGATGTCTGGTTTCTCTTTCAAAAGTACTTTTTCTATTTCTAGAATCATTTTGCCGGTTTGTTCCCCCTGGGTACCCGAGCCTATACCAAGGTTGTAGTCCGGCTTTGGGATATCGAGTTCTTCAAAAAAGACCTCGGACATTTCAGGGTCATAATGCTGGCCTGTGTGGACAAGTATTTCTTCATGGTGCTTTCGGATGGTACGGGACACAGGAGCACATTTTATAAATTGAGGGCGAGCACCGACTACTGATACAATCTTCATAAAACCTCAGCAGGAAACCCATTAAATCTTTAGATTTAGTGGGTAGTTGACTTTAATTACCATTGCCAGCGAAGTATATAATCTCTATTTTTTATTTAAATTTCCAATCTTCACTGGATTTTTTCATAAACTTCTTTTATTTTCCTGGTGTTTGACTCCCAGAAACGATAATCTTCAGAGTTCAATTTCTCTGGTTTTTTGTCAAGATACTCTCGGACAGCATTTTCGAGTTCAGAACTTTTTACAATCAGCAGGTTTTTTCTGTCCTCTTCCTTCGTGATTCCCGAGGCTATTACCAGTTTCCCAAGGTTCAGGTATTCGTTTAGTTTCCAGATGCTTTTATCCGTCGAATAAGGGGTCAAATTATTTTCTTTTCTGGGTATCATACATATTCTGGCTTTTTTGACTATCCCTGCCACTTTCTCATGAGGCTGCCATCCCAGAAATTCTACATTGGTGGGTTTTTTTGCCAAATGCCACTTTGAAAATGGGCCGTCTCCCACGATCCTGAATTTTTCATCAGGATACTTTTTTGCCAGATTCAGGAAATTTCCAATCCCTTCCTGCTCGCAAACCCTCCCCAGAAATGTTATGGCCCCATCTTCTGCCAGATCCTCTCCCGTCAAAAAACTATTTTTGGGGTAATTGGGGACCTCATATACCTCTTGTTTTTCGTTTTCGGTATATGTTTTTACTTTTTCTCCCAGAGGCCCGTTTACCGTGGTTATAAGGTCCGCACTTGCTGCCAATTTTTTTTCAAAATATTCAGCCATCACCCTGCCGGGAGCCCCTAAATTCATTTCAAGTTCAATACCCCAGGGAGACCTGTAGTCATAGATCATCTTTTTGTAGTAAGTTCCTTTTAATTTAGACAAATCGTGATATATTATATCCGGCACATTAAAAATGTGAATTACATCTGGCTTTTCTTTTTTTATGAATTGTTTGGCAAGGCCTGAGATCTGTATCCAGTTTCTGGTATTAAATTTGGGGATGAACGTGTCATATCCCAGTTCTTCAAGGGTACTCTGGAACATCTTGAGCCTTGTGGTATGTTCTGGCTGGTTAGCAAGCAATAAAATTCTCATATGGATTTCCTCAAGACCTCTTCATATTTTCTGGCAAGGACTTCCCAGTCAAAAGTCTTTGCAATTTCTCTGTATCTATCCTCATTAGTCGGAGTCTCCAGAATCCTTTTTACCTCACGGATGAATCCATCTTTATCATCGTAGTAATATAAGTCATCTCCGAGCATTCTTACAAGGGAAATTGTCCTGCTGGATAACACGGGTCTTCCGCAAGCCAGGTAGTTAAACACCTTTCCTCCAGCTGCATATTCGTTTTTATCCATTTTTTTCAGTGTATTGAGCCCTATATCCATAGCTGAAATATAAGGGCCTAAATCCTCGTAGGGCACTGCTCCTGTAAATGTGATTTTTTCCGAAACTCCCAGCTTGTTTGCCAGCTCTTTGATCTGATCACCGTAATCTGTAAACAGCCCCGGACCCACAACCAGAAGGCTTACTTCCAGATCAGGGAGTGATTCTACAACCATTTCAAGATCTACCCAGTGCTCAAGTGACCCTACATATCCTATGACAGCACCTTTTAAACCCAATTCCTTTTTTGCTTCCTCTTTTGGGAGAGGTCTTAAAAGGTTACAATTTACTCCATTAGGAATTACTTCTATATTTTTGACCCTTATACCTTCCAGAAAATCTTTGAGTTCCCGGGTTACGGTTATAACAGAAGTTGCATGTCTTAAATTATACCTTGTAATTTGCCTTACCCCATTCTTAACAATTTTTCCAAAAAAAGAGTCTGGGTAATATATTGAAGCAGATTCCTCTAAGTGGTCCAGATAGTCAAAAACAACAGGCACATTTAAAAAATTAATTATAAATGATGGAAGGATGTTTGCAGACAGAACAACATCTATGCCTTCTTTTTTTATTACTTTTCTCATTTCCAATAAATGCTCTGGCCAGTTTAATAAGTAATATAAAGAAGGATCTCCCACATCTATAAATTTTGTATCTACAAGTTTGCAAGCTGTTTTTCTTGGTCTGTTATTTCTGAAATTCTCCAGGTTGAAATGCAGTACATACACTTCATGTTTTTCTGCAAGAATATCAAATATGAAGTTAAGTCGATTCGGAAAAGGGTGCCTGATCCAATCAGTAGTAGGTATCACAAGAATTTTCATGGGATTTCCTTTCAATTTTCCACATTTTTCAATATCATAATTAGGTTTGGAACATGACATATATTATTCTTTCTAATTTATATTAACCGTTTTAAATATTTACACAGAGATCTCATATTGCAGTGAACCGCCTAACGCTAAAGCATTGAAACTTCCAGCTTCATTTCCCTGATTACTTTTTACCAGTCCGGTTCAACCTCAAATCCAGCGGGCGTATTAATGGTGCCTTACCGTAGTTGTAGCATAAAGAAATGAAAGATAATCGATCAAGTATTATATAAACATATTAAATGAAAATAAATAAGCTTGAAATGTTATGGAGAGACATGCCATTTATCCCATTCCAAGGTTTTTGGGCTTTAGATAAACTTTCTTCAAAGCTCAGTCTAAAGAAGAAGCGATCTCATTCCTTGAAGCAATCCACCTCGAAAGAAGCGGCGGCCTGAGATAGTAGTTACCAATGTAGAAATGAACACCGACAAGTTCAATAAGATGACTGTCTGGTCCATGAGACCTAACACCGCACACAGAGAGCCGTTTATAAACAATATATAATTTGCTTTTAGGAGATAACGTGCCCATGGTGGATTGGGTTATGTCAAGATTTTCAAATAAGTAAGAGTACAAAAATAACCGGAACCTTCTCAAGAATGAAATGGTCAAAATAGGCATGGTTCTTTAACATCTATTAAAAAATATTAATTTTATGTACCTTCAACTTGATAAATATATTCTATGTAAAAAGCCATAACTGAAGGAATTTTTTGGCATTATTTGAATTATCGTAGTCAAGAACCCTTATTTTTCAGGATATTAAAAATTCCAGTAAAACAACTCAGTTAACGCTCTTCAGGGAGTTCAGGCAAAACTTATTTAAGAACTTCCTACATATATTAACCTGCTAGAAAAATATTTTCTGACATGTATATAAACACTTTATTCCAGAAATATTTATACACATCTACTGAATACGTTTTTAAATAAATACGCACAGGAGATGACAGGTATCAATTTAATAATTCTTGCAGGCGGTTCAGGGGTAATGCTCTGCCTCTTAGCTGGGATATGTGTCCCATAGAGACTAAATAGAGGTACAGTTTGGAGAGCTTGTGGAAAAAGGGGATGTTGTCAGGTTTGATGATGTTTATGGGAGGAACTGAGCATGAAGAAGCTGATATATATAAGTATATTTCAGAATCGGGGCGAGTAGCCTCAAAGGTGAAGACATAACAAGAGATATCTTCCGGGGAACCGGAGCAGGTGGGCACTGCCTGACTGGGGACACTTATCACCTAGAAAGGAGAGTAAAAATAAGCAATATGAAGCTTGATTATCCTGAAAGTTATGTCTGGAAGCAGGGGATGACGTCAGTTTGTGGAAATGATGACAATACAACAACTTAATAATTATAAAGATAATGATTATTTATATAAATGGGTGCTCTACCTAAATAATCTTGTGCTTCGTCCCAGATTTTAGAATAAATATTTTAAAATTCAAGTGCTTTGCATGGTTGTGAAAAAATGGATGATAAAAAAATTAGCTCAATATTTGACGAAAAAACCATACTCTTAACCGGTGGAACAGGTTCTTTCGGGAATAAGTTTACTGAAATCGTGCTCAAGGAATACAATCCGGAATCATTGAGGATTTATTCAAGAGGTGAATATAATCAATACTTGATGGATAGAAAGTTCAACGACAAAAGGCTTCGTTTTTTAATTGGAGATGTGCGTGATAAGAACCGTCTTCAACGTGCGATGAACGGGGTAGATCTTGTAGTCCATGCAGCAGCTCTGAAGCAAGTTCCTGCCTGTGAATACAACCCAATAGAAGCTGTAAGAACCAACATCGAAGGGACCATGAACATCATAGATACAGCCATTGATAACGGTGTCGAAAAAGTGATGGCAATAAGTACTGATAAAGCAGTCCATCCTGTAAATCTCTACGGTGCAACAAAAATGGTTGCCGAAAAACTGTTTGTTCAGGGAAACGCATACTCAGGAAAAAACAAAACAAAATTTAGCTGTACAAGATATGGAAATGTCATTGGGAGCCGGGGAAGTGTAATTCCTCTCTTCGAGAAACAAAAGGAAACAGGCGTTTTAACAATTACCGATGAAAGGATGACCCGCTTCTGGCTAACCCTAGACCAGGGAGTTCACTTTGTGCTTAATTCCATATCTCTTATGCATGGGGGAGAAATCTTCGTCCCGAAAATCCCCAGTATGAGAATAACGGACCTTGCCAATGCCATGGCTCCTGAAGCGAAAAAAGAGTTTACAGGGATCAGGCCGGGGGAGAAGTTGCATGAAATCATGATCACCGAAGATGAATCAAGGCATGCTAAAGAGTTTCCTGATTACTTTATCATTGAGCCGGAATTCCCCTTCTGGAAAAAGGAAAAATCAAACCTCGGAAAAATCTTACCTGCTGGATTCAGGTACTCAAGTGATATTAATGAGAAGTGGCTCAGTAAAGAAGAACTCAAAAAGATGATCCACTGAAAGGATATGCGTATGCTGTATGAAAAACTGCCCCGAACCAAACATATCAGAGAGGACGGCTGGCTTTCTGAGCTTGTATCGATGAACTATAAGGATGATCCTTTCAATTGTGTGCATACTTATATGGTGTCGGTAAAACCCGGAAAGGTCCGCGCCAACCATTATCATAAGAAAAAGGAAGAATGGATCGCTTTAGCGACCGGGAAGATTGCTCTTCATTTAAAAAATGTAGTTTCAGGAGAGGGGAAAAAAGTTGTACTTGATGCACTATCTGAAACATATGAATTAATTCATATCCCTCCTTTTGTGGCTCATGCTGTAGAGAATATCTGTGACCAAGAAGCCTGCATAGTGGTATTCAGTAAAAATCCAGAAGATAAAGAAGACACCATAAGGTATGAGATTATATAATTCATTTATGAACTACTTGTTCCAATGTAATATAGAGATGCAATATCAATTTGTACAAATTATGGGATGTTGAGACGAGGGTTAAAGAAAACCTTTTTAATTATGAAGGGGACAACCAGTTACAAAAAACAAGTAAAGTTTATTTTATATCACCTGATAAGAAAATGACAATTCTTCAAAGAGGTTTACGAAATTTATCAGGTATTGAAAGAAGAAGAAGGTTTCCTCGTTGTTGATATTTTACAAAGTCATCCAAAAAATAAAAAAGATCCGACTTATTAAAGACTCTGAAGTCTAGACATATTAACAGGATTATTTGGCTATTTTTGAATCATCGAGAATTTATCAAATAATTGAATTTGGCACAGGTCACCATAAAACCATGAAATTAAGTCAGGGCGTATATATAATTAGATAGTTAAATTAATACTCTAGAAAAACACTATGATTATTAGAAAGTAAAAGCCTGCCCCAATGATAATAAAAATAACTCCTATTACTAAATTTTAAAAATAAAAAAGTTGATACCATGGAATTTATACCATATGGGTCTCAGTGGATTGATGACGAGGACATAAATGAAGTTATAAACGTTTTGAAAAGCGACTGGATTACAACAGGCCCTAAACTCAAGCAATTTGAAGAAGGTTTATGTAACTATACAGGATGTAAGCATGCTGTTGGCGTCAACAGCGGGACAAGTGCTCTCGACATAGCTGTTGGAGCATTGGATTTGCCCGCAGGGTCTGAAGTAATCACAACCCCCTTTACCTTCATGGCAACAAGCAATGCCTTGCTTTATAACAATCTCAGGCCTGTTTTTGCAGACATACAAAAAGATACGAGGAACATTGATCCTGAAGCTATCAGGTCCAGGATTACTCCTAAAACAAAAGCAATAATCTATGTTGATTTTGCAGGGCATCCCTGTGACATTGAAGAAATTCGGGAAATCGCAGAAGAACATGACCTTTACCTTATTGAAGATGCCTGCCATGCTCTTGGCGCCAGTTATAAAGGGAAAAAAGTTGGGAATTTTGCCGATCTTACAGTTTTCAGTTTTCATCCTGTAAAGCCTATTACAACTGGAGAAGGAGGGGCTGTAGTTACCGATAATTCTGAACTTGAAGAAAAAGTAAGGATGCTGCAGAACCATGGAATAGACAGAGATGCTGTTTCACGGTACGGACCTGATGCGAGCTGGGCTTATGATATGAAAATGCTGGGCAGGAATTACCGGCTTACAGAGATTCAAGCAGCTCTTGGAGTTTCTCAATTGAAAAAACTGGACCGGTTCATTGAGATGCGAACAAAGATTGCAAATCTTTACAATGAGCTTCTAGAAGAAATCGAATTCATAGAGACCCCTTCCGCCAAAAATGTTGTTGTTTCCGGGTGGCATATTTATACGGTTCTCCTTAATGGGGTTGACCGCGATAAATTTTTCAAGTATATGAGAGAGAATGGAGTTGGCGTGAATGTCCACTATATACCCATATACAACTTTACCTACTACCGCAATAATTTCGATGTATGCAGTGCGGACTTCCCTGTAACTGAAGAAGTATTTAAAAGAATAATTACTCTACCTATATTTCCGAAGATGAAGTTTTCCCAGCTGCAATATGTAATTAAAACAATCAAGGGCTTTGTATGAACATGAATAAACTGGTATTGGGGACCGCACAGTTCGGAATGGATTATGGGATCAATAATAAGAGGGGGAAAATCCCCAGGGAAGAAGTCTTTGAGATCTTGAAAACGGCTTTTGAAGCCGGAATTGATAGTTTGGATACTGCTTATGCTTATGGGGACAGTGAGATAGTCATAGGGGATTTTATAAAATCCTCTGGTTTGGATATCAAGGTAATTTCCAAACTACCGGTTTGTGATCCGGAAGATGTGGTAAATATATTTTCTATTTCTTCAAACCGCCTTTCTGTGGATTCACTCTACGGATACTATATACACAGCTTCCAGCACTATAGGGAAAATCCCGAAGTCTGGGATGTACTTGCCAGGCTGAAATCGGAGGGGAAAATCAAGAAGATAGGCTTTTCTCTTTATTATCCGTCCGAGCTGGACTACCTTCTGGATAATGATATCACATTTGATATAATTCAGGTTCCGTATAGTGTTTTTGACCAGAGGTTCGGAGGCTATTTCCCGACACTTAAGGCTAAAAGTATTGAGGTTTATGTCAGGTCTGTATTCCTGCAGGGACTTTTATTTAAAGACCCTTCTGATTTGAGTGGGAACTTCAGGAAAGTGAAAGCTAGAATCCAGAAGCTTAATTTGATATCAAAAGAGCTAGACCTTCCCCTTGCATCTCTTGTCCTTAATTTTGCTGTTCTTAATAATTATGTGGACAGAGTTGTAGTCGGTGTTGATAACATCGAAAACTTGAATGAGCTCCTTACATCTGTGGAACATGTTGATAAAGTTAAGCCGATAATTTCTGAACTTCTAGCTTTTAGAGAAGACGATGAAAACATAATCCTGCCTGTAAACTGGAGGTAAAGCCTTGCATACTGCTGCCGTGATCCAGGCCCGAATGAGTTCTACAAGGTTGCCCGGTAAAGTTATGCTGGAGATCTCAGGAAAACCAGTACTGTGGCATGTAGCAAACAGAGTGTCAAAATCACAACTAATTGACGGGGTGATTGTAGCTACAACCACAAGCCGTGAGGATGACATAATCGAAAAATTCTGCAATGAGAGACACATCCCTGTTTTCAGAGGGTCAGAAGATGATGTCCTTGACCGCTATTACCGGTGTGCTAGGAAATTCAACATAGAGAACGTCGTCAGGATTACTGCCGACTGCCCCCTTCATGACCCTTCAGTTATCGATCTTGTTATCGAAAAATACTACATGGGAAATTATGACTACGTCAGCAATGTTGACCCTCCTACATACCCGGACGGAATTGATGTTGAGGTCTTTTCGTTTAGTGTTCTTGAAAAAGCTTGGAGAAACGCTTCACTTGTTTCTGAAAGGGAGCATGTAACTCCTTATATCAGAAAACATAAGGACCTGTTCAAAGCAGGAAATCTGGAAAATGCGGAAGACCTCTCTTTTCACAGGTGGACTCTGGATCAGGCAGAAGACTTCAAACTTATACAAAAAATATACCTCCAATTTGAAGAATCAAACGTTGATATGTTCTATATGAAGGACATCATTGGATTGTTGGAAAAAAATCCAGAACTTACAAGTATTAATTCTGCTATCAAGAGAAATGAAGGTTACATAAAATCAGTTAATGGGGATAAAGTGACAAAGTTATGAACACTCAAAACGGAGTAAATTTATGGAATAAGGCAAAAAACCTTATTCCTGGCGGCACTCAACTGCTTTCAAAGCGTCCTGACCAATTTTTACCCGGCCAGTGGCCTTCATACTATAAAAAAGCAAAAGGGATTGAAGTCTGGGACCTTGATGGAAACAGGTTTGTTGATATGTCCATCATGGGGGTTGGCACCTGCATTCTGGGCTATGCGGATGACGATGTCAATGGAGCGGTTAAAAAAGCAGTCGATCTCGGATCTATGTCAACTCTTAACTGTGCCGAAGAAGTTGAACTTGCTGAACTGTTGCTGGAACTTAACCCCTGGGCTGAGATGGTTCGTTATGCCAAAACCGGTGGAGAGGCAATGGCAATGGCTGTCAGAATTGCCCGGGCATACACCGGAAAAGAAAAAGTAGCTTTTTGCGGGTACCACGGATGGCAGGATTGGTATCTGGCATCTAATCTTGCCGATGACTCAAATCTTGACGGGCACCTGTTGCCTGGTTTGCAGCCTGCCGGCGTACCAAGGGGACTGAAAGGCACTTCACTACCTTTTAATTACAACCACATAAATGAGCTGGAAAGTATCATTGAAAAAAATGATATTGGTGTTATTGTAATGGAGCCCATCCGTAACCATGAACCCGAAGATGACTTCCTGAACAGGGTCAGAATGATCGCAGATGAAATCGGGGCTGTCCTTATATTTGATGAAATCACCGCAGGGTGGAGGTTAACTGTAGGGGGTGCCCATTCGCTTTACAATGTCCAGCCTGACATTGCAGTATACGGAAAAGCGATGAGCAATGGTTTTCCAATGGCTGCAATTGTTGGAAAGCATGAGGTAATGAATGCTGCCCAGGATACATTCATTAGCAGTACCTACTGGACAGACAGGGTTGGGCCTGCAGCATCCCTTGTAACAATCCGCAAAATGCAAGAGAATAAGGTTCCGGTCCATCTGTCTTGCATTGGAAATCTCATCAATGAGGGATGGGGTAAACTTGCTAAAGAGCACAATTTAAAAATAGACATTGAAGGGATTCTTCCACTTACACATTTCGGTTTCGATTATAATAATAATCAGGAGCTTCATACCCTTTTCACTCAGGAAATGCTTAAGAGAGGATATCTTGCTTCAAAGGCTGTGTATGTTTCATACTGCCATGATGAAGAATGTGTAGGTAAATATATGGAAAATGTGGATGAAGTCTTTGGAATTGTACGAAATGCTATAGACCAGAATAATGTATCCGATTTGCTTCACGGGCCGGTTTCAAGTACAGGATTTAAAAGGTTGAACTAAATAGGATTAGATCATAGTACTCACTTTCCGCAGATGTACACAAAAATGCCATCAATTTTTCCAATATGGTAGTAGATTAAAAATTAACCCCTCCATTAATAGATTATTTTGGGCAGTTAGGTAAATAAGTTCTATACCTGTGTACATCTGCGGAATGTGGGATTGTACGATTGAACTGATTAATTGAGCCGTTCAATATACTGATATCCTTAAAAAGTTTGGTACTCGGTTTCGTTTATAAAGTTTTGTAAGTCCTCCATTTTTTTTGTCCTTATATCCAGTAAAAATATCTAAATTTAGAGAGAATGTGAAATGAATCCATTGAATATCGCCGTACTCACATCTGAACAAAGTTCTTTTGTTCCTTATGCAGATACGTTTGTAAATGAACTAGCCAAACGGGGTTACAATGTAAAACTGTTTTTTGAGCATGAAGCTATAGCAGATTCTTTTGAAATAGTATTCATTCTTAGCTATTTTAGAATAATAAGGAAAGAATTTTTGAATAAACATAAACATAATATTGTGGTTCATGGAAGCGATCTTCCGAAAGGGCGGGGTTGGACACCAATATTTTGGCAGATATTGGAAGGCAAAAATGAGATCCCATTATCATTATTTGAAGCAAATGAAGGGATTGATGATGGAGATATCTATTTTAAGGACAAAATCTTATACGAAGGCCATGAACTCAACAGTGAAATCAGGCAAAAGCAGGCGGAGAAAACCATAGACCTTTGCTTCAAATTTTTAGAAAATTATACATCTCTTAATCCTGTAAAACAGGTTGGTGAACCTACATTCTATAAAAAAAGGAGCCCTATTGATAGTGAGTTAGATATTGATAAAAGCATAAAGGAACAGTTTAATCTTCTTCGTATAGTAAGTAATGAAGAATTCCCCGCTTTCTTTTACTATAAAGGGCATAAGTATTTGTTAAAAATATACAAAGGTATTGAGGAATCATAAATATGAATTTCACGCTTGCAAGAAGGTTGCTTGGAGATACTAATCCTGTATTCATTATCGCAGAACTCTCTGCCAATCATCTTCAGGATTTCAACCTTGCGGTTGAAACCATCAAAGCCATGAAAAAAGCAGGAGCTGATGCGGTAAAACTGCAGACATATACTGCAGACACCATAACTATAGATTCTGATAATGAATGCTTCAAAATAAATCAGGAAACCCTCTGGGACAACAAGACTTTTTACCAACTTTATCAGGAAGCTCATACTCCATGGGAATGGCAGCCAGAATTAAAAATGATTGCAGAGGATCTGGGACTCATATGTTTTTCTTCCCCTTTTGATAAAACTGCAGTTGATTTCCTCGAAAAAATGGAGGTTCCTGCCTACAAGGTCGCTTCTTTTGAAATTACTGACATACCTCTCATAGAATACATTGCCTCGAAGGGTAAACCAGTAATTATTTCTACAGGTATCGCCACGCTTGCGGATATTGAAGAAGCCGTAAATGCCTGTAAACGGATGGGAAACGAACAGGTTGCACTTTTAAAATGCACATCTGCATATCCGTCCCCTCTTGAGGATGTGAACTTAAACACGATCCCGAACCTTAAGGACAGTTTTAAGACAGTTGTCGGTTTATCAGACCACACACTGGGAATATCAGTGCCAATTGCTGCTGTTGCCCTTGGGGCAAAAATAATAGAAAAGCACTTTATACTTGACCGGAATTTAGGTGGCCCAGATGCTGCTTTTTCCCTTGAACCCCATGAGTTTAAGTTAATGGTCGAGGCTATAAGGGAAGTTGAAAAAGCTCTAGGGGAAGTAAATTATGAACTGACGGACAAAATGAAAAAAAGCCGTGAGTTTTCCAGATCTTTATTTGTCGTAGAAGATATGGAAGAAGGTGAGGTATTTACTGAGAAAAACGTGAGGTCAATAAGACCCGGTTTCGGGCTTCATCCGCGGAACCTTTATAATGTCATGGGGAAAAGAGCCTTAAGGACAATTAATAAAGGGACACCTCTCAACTGGGATCTAATCGGATGATTTATAATAAATTTTTGGGTGATGTTCATGAAATTCGGTTTAAAACTCTGGTCCACCAATCAAGATACACTTCCACAGGCAGATCAACTTATCAAGGATAATGTATTTCAGTACATTGAATTGACTCCGATTCCCTGTACAGAGATCGATTCCTTCCTGTCGTATGACCTGCCATACACAATTCACATAACTACGGAAAGGCATGGTTTGAATATAGCAGACCGTCATAAAAGGGATTTTAACCTTGAACTTATAAACAATTCCTTATCCTGGGCAGATCAGTTGAATTCCGAATTTCTTGTTCTTCATCCGGGATTCGGGGAAATTGAAGATACAATTGAGTTTCTGGACCTCATCAATGACAGCAGGATTCTAATAGAAAACATGCCCAGTGTCGGTTTGAATTATGAAAAAATGGTGGGGTATTCCCCTGAGCAAATCCGGGAGTTAATCGGGTCTCGATTCGGTTTTTGTCTGGACCTGAACCATGCGGTGAAAGCTGCTCTTGGATTGGGAATTGACTATAAACCTTTTGTAATGGATTTTTTTAGCTTAAACCCTTCTTATTTTCACATCTCTGACGGTTTCTTGACCAATTGCCTGGATGAGCATTTATCCATAGGAAATGGGGAATATGATTTTGATTTCTTGATCAATTGTTTGTATTTCGGAGAGGATAATCATATAACTTTAGAGACACCCAGAATCAATTTAATGTCTTTTGATGAAGACCTATATAATCTTGGAAGACTCTATTCGTTATTTTAAAGTGTGCACGATATCCTATCGTTTTTGATACGGGGTTAAAAGGGATTAACAAGTTGATCTCTATCAAAATGAGTACTATTTGGGCTTTTGAATGTGTGAGGTTTTTGATGATTTCAAAAGGGGACTCGATTTCAAAAAATATATCCGCTATAAATGATGCCAGTGGAAAAGCTTTGATTCTGCTTGAAAATGAGAATCATGTTAAAGATTGTATCTCCTGGCTTGATGAGATCAAAGGTGAAAAACAAATTGTTGCCCTAACTCCATTTGCTGTGTATGAATTAGACAAATACGGCTTAGAATATAACATCCCAGAAGATTATTATGAGCCTGAAGAATTACACCAGATGGGGCTCGAAAATTTCAAGAAAGTAGAAGACTTATGCAATTTGATTGATACTGAAATTCAACTTAATGACAATGATTATTCAGAATTAGATATCTATCCTGCGATGTTTAGTTATTACCATCTCAAAATAATGTATGATGCAATAACTATTTGCGTATTCCAATTATCTAAAATAGTTAATTCCGAAAAACCCTGTGCAGTTTATTTTTATGATTCAGCTAAATACCCATTTGGTGTTTATGAATCGGCTCGTTATTTGTTATTTAACCATAAAGAGTCTCTATATTCGCAAATTCTTTTGTTAAATATCTGGAATATTCCTCAAAAAATATTGCCTTCCCTTCCACAATACATTAATGAAGTATCTGGTCTACAAAAGGAGAACGTTTCAGATAACCTGAAAAAAAGAGCAAAGCAGTATTTATGTGACCATCCCGAATTATATGACATTGCGCTTACTCTAAAAAAAAGAGGTTTCCCCGGATTTGTACAATGGATAAAAAACGATTTGCGTACTAATAAAGAGTTTCCAGTACTCTTATTTGGTGCAGGCTATAACTGGGATGACTGTAATGAAGATCTGCGCTCACAGGGAATTGCTCCGGTATATAGAATTACTGATGATTTCCACTGGTTAGAAGAGGCAATCAGACAGGATTCGGGCAGTCTGCACACAGCATGGCTCAACTTGCAAATCAATCCAGAGTTTAGATCTTTCTTTATTATGGATGGTATAGATTTTTATCCCCTTGTTATAGAGAGGCTTGAGTTTCTAGTTAAACAAATGAGCATAGCTTGTCTATTCTCTGTCAGGCATGTTATGAATCTCATAGCCAAGAAAAATATAAAAGCAGTTATTGCATCCACGTTCTCAACCTGTGTTGGGCATTCTGCTGCACAGGCAGCGCATAATTCTAAAATACCAGTAATCACATGGCAACATGGCGGATACGGTGCAATGGAGATACATCCACTTGTCAATTATTGTGACTTGATCAGTTCGGATGCGCATTTTGTTTTTGGCAATGGTGTTATTGATAGCTATCTTGAGGCTGCAAAAAAATATGGGACGGAACTTGTCGCTGTTGGCTCGACTTCATTGGAATCCATTGATAATAGGGAAACAATTAAAATGGAAGATTCCAAATTAAACAATGGCAGAAATATATTATATGTCACAAGTTCGTATGTTCAAACTGATAAAAATATATCCGTATTTCCACCATTTTCAGATATCCTTTTCTGGCAAACACAAAAATCGATTGTCGATATTTTAGGACAGCATAATAATTACACAGTAACAATAAAACTTCATCCTTCGAGTTATGACGTTCATCCATTACAATACTATTCAATCGATTGCGGATATGATCATTTCACTTTTATACGGCGAGAAGAATCGTTTACAGAATTACTTCAAAAGGCGGACGCTGTAATTATCGATTTTCCTTTCACAACATTATTGCAAGCCCTCACTACAAAAAAGCCAGTTTTTGCTTATACTGGACTTGTTCATTACAATGAAAATGCTCAAAGATCATTATCAAAGCGTGCCATCTGCAGCAGAAATTTAGATGAGTTTTTATGTAAATTAGACAAATATCTTACTGATAATGTATACGAAGCAAATTTAAAAAATAATGAATTTTTAGAAATGTATGGAATTGCATCCCGTGAAGGTACTTCTAAAAAAAGAGCGCCAGAAGAGCTTAATAAAATATTGGGCCGTGTTCCCAGGTTATTGAACCAAAGCTCTGAATTATAAGCATATCACGAAAATATTTTCATTTACCAATATATTCAAGTGTAATTAAATACAACTGATGTTTTGGAATATGCTTAACATAACTACTATTTTCTCTCAGATCTTAAAGATAGACCCCGTCCAGCGCCAGAGCATAATATCGTTATTCTGGCAAATTGCATTCACAGCCATAGGCTTCTTAAGCACCATGTACTTCGCACATACTGTAGGTGCTGCAATTCTTGGTGCATATTTTCTGTTTTTAGCATACGACGGCATTTGTAGTCTGGTTACTGATGGGGGATTTGGTGGAGCTGCAGTCAAACGTATCAGTGAAGGTGAAGAACCTGATGCATATTTTAGTGCATATTTTATACTGCGGTTAGTATTCACGGTAATGGGAATACTAATTTTGCTCGTGTTTAAAGACTACTTTGTAGACCTTAATAAGTCAGGTATGTTTATCTGGTTGCTGTTTTCATTGTTGGTATCAGTGCTTGCAGGTCCTATCTCAAGCGGAGTTGCCGGCACGGGAAAGATGGGAATACGAAATACCTGTGCAGGCATAAGCAATATCTCACGCATCATATTCCAGATCCCGGCAATCTACCTTGGATATGAGGCAGCAGGGCTGGCTGGGGGAATGGTGGCTGGAATTCTCATGGCAGCCATAATTGAATTTCGTTTTTTTGATTTGCATTTTGTACGTTTCAAATGGGACCACATAAAGAGTTTATCGGTATTTTCATTCTGGTTATTTTTAACATCCAGTGGAATGCTGGTGTTTTCACAGGCAGATACTGTCATTATTGGATATTTCCTGGAGACCGCCGATGTAGGCATCTATAGAGTAGCACTACAGTTCACAATGGTTGCCACATTTAGCACATACGCACTAAGGAATACTCTGTGGCCCAGAGTCAGCCGATGGGGCAAGACCGCTGAGATCGAGCTGGTGGAGGAGTCTCTGTCACGTGCGATCAGCTACTCATTGATGCTGGCAATTCCTGTATTCGTGGGTGGTGTGCTGCTGGGCGACCGTCTGCTATATCTGTTCTACGGCGCAGATTTTGCTCAGGGCTATCAAACATTGATAATCCTCTTTGCCGTACAGGTGGTAAATGTATTCCAATACTTTTTCACGATGTATCTGGATGCTCTGGACCATCCAAAAGAATCATTTAAAGTCACGGCAGTTGGTGTTATAGCAAATATTTTTTTAAATGTGCTACTAATTCCGATTATGGGTGTAAGCGGCGCGGCAATCGCAACGCTGGCAACAATGACATTGAATGCCTTACTCGCCAGGCGTGCGTTATCAAGACTTATAACTATACGACTGGAGCATCATAGTCTGTCCAATATCATGATTTCTTCAGTTGCAATGGGAGCGCTTGTTGGTGGGTATCGTTTGCTTATTCCGCTTTCGAATATTTGGGTTACATTGATGGCTGTTATTCTTGGTGGGGCTACATATGGTGTTCTTGTACTGAAACTCGATCGAAAAATTTATAATGAACTGCGAGGAATTGTAGAAAAAGTAGGTATAGGTTTCTTTTGGCCTGAGTGGTTGTGAGCAGCATACTATTTTTATATAATTCATATGTTATTTAGCTTAATAAATAATGACAGATATGGACGACATTTCACATATTGTGGAGATATACTAGATGGAACTTACCGAAAAAGAATATTGGGTAAAATTCTGGGATA
Organism: Methanosarcina sp. 1.H.T.1A.1; assembly: GCF_000979295.1. Classification (NCBI taxonomy): domain Archaea; kingdom Methanobacteriati; phylum Methanobacteriota; class Methanomicrobia; order Methanosarcinales; family Methanosarcinaceae; genus Methanosarcina; species Methanosarcina sp. 1.H.T.1A.1. Next base: position 71,225 of record NZ_JJQY01000099.1, read on the forward strand.
GTGTTATCGTACCCAATAAAGTCGACTTGACTTTTTCGAATGATGCAAACATAGTAACGATACTAAACAAATTTCTCGTAGCTGATAATACTAAAAGAGCTTTTGAAGTGGGTTGTGCACCAGGAAAATGGTTAATCTATCTATCAGAAAATTATAATTATTCTGTTGATGGATGTGAATACATTGAAGCAGCGTCAAAGAAAACAATGGAAAATTTAAAAATATGCGGTGTAGACGGGTTTAATATCTATACTGGGGATTTCTTAAAAATGGATTTCGACACAAAATACGATGTCGTAATCTCTTTAGGTTTCATTGAGCATTTTGAGGATACTGATTCAGTTTGTAAAAAACATGCAGATTTATTGAAGGAAGGTGGACTGCTTATAATTGGAGTTCCAAAATTAACAGGCCTCAATTATTACATCGCAAAACAAGTTGATAAATCAGTTAATGACAAATTAACTCCAAACCATAACCTGGGAATTATGAATTTAGTGTATTTTGAAAGACTGGGGAGCATTACAAATTGTGAAAATTTGTTTGTAAGCACAGTGGGTGGATTTGAACCAGCTTTATTTGACACTTCTAAATCCCCACTATGGTTCAAAATATCATTCCACATAATAAAGTTAATTCTAAACAATAAGCTTTTCAGAAAAATTAACAACCAGTATTGTTCAAGTTACATTATGGGGGTGTATCAAAAAAGTGACTAAAAATAAAAATATATGTGTTATTGTGGCACTCATGATTACGGGCGGATCCGATAAACTGTTGCTATCGCACCTGTCCACTCTTGCCAAAAATGGTTATAATGTTTTTCTGTATTCGATTTACCCCATGGATAATAACTTATTGTCTAATCGGTTCAGAGATAATGGAATTTTATTGAAAGACTATTCAACAATAACCAAGTCACTCCTGCAAATTATTAAATACTCTCTCGTTATTCCATTTTGTGCATTTTTATCTATGGCCAATAATTTAAATATATTCGGAAGGGCAGTGACCAGGGAGCAGATTATATCTACTGTTGAAAACCGAATAATATTCAGACTATGCATTCCATTATTATTCATCAGGATCTTTTTTGATAATTTTGTTACTAAATACGATATAATTACATCTTACCATTATTCTACGTATGGCATCTCATACTACCTTAAAAAAGCATTAAAAATCCCTGCGGTATATACTGAAATTTCATCTCCACGCTGGAGGAAAGGATGGAAAGCAAAAAGAAAGTTGAGTAAGTATATAAATTCATTCAATAAGAGATTCGTTCCATCTAAAATAATTGGAGATGAGTTAAGAGAATACGAAGGACTTAATTCTGGATATATTGTATCCCCTTTCATAATTGAAGAATTGCCATATAATTTCAATTTTAAAAATAAAAAAGCTGAAAGTTTTGGTGTTATCGCAAGGCTTTCTCCTGAAAAAAATCAAGATGTATTGATCAAAGTATTAAATATCGTTGTGAAATCCAAGCCAAATACCCAATTAGTACTGATCGGGAAAGGGCCAGAAGAAGCTAGATATAGATCACTGGTGCAGGAATTGGGTCTTGTGGACAATGTTCAATTCATTCCCAGTTTTGATGAGATTTCCGAAATTATTGATAAGGTCGATATTTTTGTGCTGTGTTCAGATGTAGAGGGAATGCCCTTAACTTTAATTGAAGCGCTTTATTATGGCAAACCAATCTTGGTGAATGATGTAGGTTCCACATCAGAATTAGTGATAAACAATTTCAATGGTTTTTTGATCGATAAAAGCGACCTGGAAAATATAGCGAATAAAATTATGTCAATTATGGACGACCTCAATGCATTCAAAGAATTTTCTATTAATAGTAGAAAATTATATGATGCAAAATATAAACCAAAAGAAATACTTAATGCTCTACTTGTTGAATACAGTCAATTAAATTGAACTTTCTGAAACGTGGTTGGGTTATGTGCTCAATTGGAGAAAATAAGATAAAATTGAATTGACAAAAATAAAATACTTTTGAGGGCGCATGAAACACAGTACTGCAGCAGTTACAGGAAGCAGTGGATTTATCGGAAAACATCTTGTACAGGCACTTGAAAGTATAGGAACCTCTGTTTTTGAAATATCTCGCACAGTAAGTTCAATTGATGTTACAGACTGGAAACTGGTCCAAAATATTCCAGTAAAGGATGTGGCATTTCATCTGGCAGGTGTCACAAACATTCAGGAGGCTTTTGTACAGCCAAGGAATGTATACTTTACAAACTATGTAGGGACACTGAATATGCTGGAGTGGTGCCGTATACATGATATAGAAAGAATGGTATATGCGAGCACGTTTGTTTATGGAGTTCCACAATATTTGCCTGTGGATGAAATACACCCGACTTCTCCGAATAATCCATATTCTCAGAGCAAGTTAATGGGTGAGGAACTGTGTGAAGCATATTGCAGGGATCACGACTTAAATATTACAGCTCTGCGATTTTTTAATATTTATGGACCTGGCCAAACCGGGAATTTTCTGGTTCCGCAGGTGTTAAGGCAATTATCGGCAGGAGATATTATACTTGGCGATCCGTTTCCTAAAAGAGATTTTGTGTACATCAGTGATGTGATTAATGCACTGATTACAGCTTCAGAGTCCAATATAAAGGGTTTCAATGCTTATAACATAGCCAGTGGTGAAAGCTATCCCGCAGGTGTGATTGCAGACATGCTTGCGGATCTTTACTTTGAACACACAGATAAAAATGTATCAATTAGGTATACATGCGACAAGAGAAAAAGCGAGATCGCAGATACGATAGCAAATATTGAGAAGGCAAAGAAAGACCTGAAATGGACACCAAAGGTCGATATCAGAACCGGCTTATCAATGACTCTAAGGGCGTATTTAGATGAACATAAAGAATAAAAATGTTGTTGTAACAGGTGCTGGAGGCTTTATTGGTAGCCACCTCACAGAAGAACTCGTGCGCAGAGGTGCCAATGTAAAGGCATTTGTCCATTATAATTCCCGGAATAATTGGGGATTGCTTGAGTTGCTTGAAAAGGATATTCTTGGCGAGGTGGAAGTTGTAGCCGGAGATATTACAGACCCTTTTTTTGTGAAAACTGTCACAAAAGATGTTGACATTATATTTCACCTGGCTGCACTTATTGGAATACCATATTCATACATCGCACCTGAGAGTTATGTCAACGTAAATATAAAAGGCACATTAAATGTGCTTCAGGCAGGTCTTGATAATGACGTGGGCAGGATTGTGCATACATCTACAAGCGAGACATATGGGACTGCGGAATATACGCCAATTGATGAACTACATCCACTGAAAGGCCAATCTCCCTATTCGGCTTCAAAGATAGGGGCTGACAAAATTGCTGAGAGCTACTTCCGCTCATTTGACTTGCCGGTTGCAACTATCAGGCCTTTCAATACTTTTGGGCCAAGGCAATCTGCACGTGCAATAATCCCGACAATCATAGCACAGGCACTGGTAATGGACGAAGTGCACGTAGGCTCTCTTTCACCAGTCAGGGATCTGACTTTTGTGAAGGATACTGTCAATGGATTTATTGAAGTAGGCACTTCCGAAAACTCGGTAGGTGAAGTGATAAATATAGGGACGGGATCGGGCGTCACAATAGGTGAGCTTCTAAAAAGGATCCTCCATATTCTCGAAAAGGATGATATCCGTGTTATTGAAGAGTTGGATAGGGTAAGACCAGATAAAAGCGAGGTCATGGAATTAATATGCGACAATTCAAAGGCAAAGCATATGCTGGACTGGCGTCCCAAGTATACACTTGATGAAGGTCTTGCGGAAACCATCAAATGGATGCGGGAACATACAAATTTATATAAAACAGAGAAGTATGTAGTATGATAATATGCAAGCAGTTATACTCGCAGGTGGTAAAGGAACACGGTTGGCTCCATATACTATGGTTTTCCCTAAGCCGCTTATGCCTATAGGAGATGTGCCAATCCTGGAGATTGTAATTCGTCAACTTAAGAAACATGGCTTCACAAAGATCGTGCTGGCTGTAGGTCATTTGGCTGGCCTTATTGAGGCATATTTTGAAGATGGTTCCAAATGGGGTGTGGAGATCACTTATTCAAGAGAGGATGAACCACTGGGTACTGCAGGACCACTGGCACTTCTTGACGATCTGGACGAAAATTTTTTGGTAATGAACGGAGACCTGTTGACAAACATTGATTATTCGGATCTTATGTGTCATCATCTTGAGAGTGGTGCGCTTTCAACGGTTTCAATATACACAAAGGAAGTGCCTATCAGTCTTGGTGTGCTGAAATTGGACGACGATGGCAAAATTGTGGATTACATTGAAAAACCTACCTTGAAATATAAAGTCAGTATGGGAATTTATGTGTTCAATAACGATGTATTGAACTATATCCGCCGTGGAAAATATCTGGATTTCCCTGATCTAATAAAGACTTTGATACAAAAAAACAAAAATGTTTCCGGTTATATGTTTGAAGGATACTGGATGGATATCGGACGGCATGAGGATTATTCAAAAGTGCTTGAGGAATTTGAAAAAATGAAGGATGAATTGTTGTTCTGAAATGGTAGTTTTCAATGGAAAATGCGAGGTTTAAAAATGAAAGTTGTAATCCTATGTGGAGGAATGGGCACCCGTCTGAGAGAGGAAACAGAATATAAGCCTAAACCAATGGTGGAAATCGGAGATAAGCCTATACTCTGGCACATAATGAAGACATATTCTTTTTATGGATTTGATGATTTTGTGCTCTGTCTTGGGTACAAAGGTGATATGATTAAAGATTATTTCTACCATTATAAGATGAGGAATAATGATTATTCTATAAACCTTGGCAGCGGCGATCTTACAATAATTAATTCTCATGAAGAAAATAACTGGAATGTAATTCTTGCAAACACGGGCCTGTATTCGATGACAGGTGCCAGAATCAAAAAAATTGAAAAGTATGTAGAAGATGACACCTTCATGGTCACCTATGGTGATGGAGTCACAGATATGAATATCAGTGAACTTCTAAAATATCACCAGAAACATGGAAAGATAGGAACTGTAACTGGCGTACATCCACCATCTCGCTATGGTGAATTAAGATTAGAAGGCGATAGGGTGGTTTCTTTTGATGAAAAACCCGACACCGGGGTTGCACCGATCAGTGGAGGGTATTTCGTATTCAATAAAGAGATATTTGATTATCTGGATGATAACGAGTCCTGCGTGCTTGAGAAGGAACCTCTTTCAAATCTTGTTAAAGATGGCCAACTGAAAGTATACCCTCACAGAGGATTCTGGCAGTGTATGGATACATATAGAGATTTCACATTCTTAAACGATCTCTGGAAATCAAATCGTGCCCCCTGGAGAGTCTGATAGAATGCAGTGGAAAAACACCCCGGTGCTCGTAACAGGATGTACAGGACTTCTTGGTTCATGGCTTTGTAAAGAGCTTATCTGGAGAAAAGCCAGAGTTGTTGGTTTGATCCGTGATTGGGTTCCCAAATCAGCCCTAATCAAAGATAGATACATTGATGAGATGGACATTGTTAGAGGGGACATATGTGATTTTCAAACGATTGAAAGGATCATAAATGAATATGAAATCGAGGTTGTTTTTCATCTTGCAGCTCAAACGATTGTGGAAATAGCTAACCGGAATCCTTTATCCACTTTTGAATCGAATATAAAGGGGACATGGAATGTTCTGGAAGCTTGCAGGAGGGTGCCAACCGTAAAAAAAATTATAGTCGCGTCGAGTGATAAAGCTTATGGGGATCAACCTTTACTTCCATATGACGAAGGTATGCCTTTGCAAGGCACTCATCCATATGATGTCTCAAAGAGTTGTGCTGATCTTATTGCAAAGACATATCATACAACTTATGGAACACCTGTATGCATAACAAGATGTGGGAATTTCTATGGAGGAGGGGACCTGAATTTCAACAGACTTGTTCCGGGAACGATCCGTGCTTTGTTAAATGATGAGCAGCCGGTAATTCGAAGTGATGGTTCATACATACGGGACTATTTCTATGTTGAAGATGGGGTTCATGCTTATCTGCATCTTGCAGAGAAAATGGATGATGAAAAGATTTTGGGAGAAGCTTTTAATTTCAGTAATGAACTTCAAATATCGGTGCTTGAACTGGTGGAAAAAATAATCTCTTTGATGGGAAAAGAGAACATCAAACCAAAAGTTCTGGGTACCGCCAGAAACGAGATAATACACCAATCCTTATCTGCTGAAAAAGCAAGAAAAATGCTTGAATGGGCACCTGCATACACGCTGGATGAAGCACTTGAAAGAACGATAGATTGGTATAAGAAATTCTTTGAGGAGAGTTAAATATGATTGATGGCGTCGAAATCAATCAACTCAACATAATTCCGGATGAAAGAGGAATGATCCTTAAAATGTTGAGGAATGATGATCCGGTTTTTCAGGAGTTTGGTGAAATATATTTTTCAGTAATCTATCCTGGAGTGGTAAAAGGCTGGCATATTCATAAAAAAATGACATTGAATTATGCCGTTGTTAGCGGTTCTATCAAACTTGTCCTCTATGATGGCAGGTCCGGTTCGCCTACAAAAGGGGAAGTTCAGGAAATTTTTTTAGGGCGAGAGAATTATAAGCTGGTAACAATTCCTCCAATGGTCTGGAATGGGTTCAAAGGCATCGGAACTGAATCCGCAATTGTAGCTAATTGTGCAACAATTCCACATGACCCCGATGAAATTGACAGAATGGATCCTTTTGAAAATGATATTCCTTATGATTGGGATAGGAAAGATAGATAATGAATATACTAATTACAGGGGGGCTGGGATATATTGGGG